>JAPLKL010000052.1 GCA_026388095.1 Elusimicrobiota bacterium
GAGCTCCCTGATCTTCAGGCGCTCCTGCTCGGCCGGGCCCAGGGCCTCCTCGCTCTTGACGATCTTCACGCCGGCGCGCCCCGCGAGCTTCTCCGCCGCCTCGGTGAAGCTCAGGGACTCCATCTTCATCAGGAAGGCGAATACGTCGCCGCCGGCGCCGCAGCCGAAACAGTGGAAGGTCTGCCGTTCGGGCGTGACGATGAACGAGGGGGTGCGCTCCTGATGGAACGGGCAGCGGGCCTTGAAGCTGCGCCCCGCACGCGCCAACTGCGGGACGTAGTCCTTGACCAGCTCGACGATGTCTACGCGGGAGCGGATGCTTTCCAAGGCGTCTTCAGGGATCAAAGCCATAAATCAGACCGGCGGCCCATACCCACACGGCCCAGCCGTGTGGGTATGGACGGTTCCGGGAACTCTCGGTGGAACTCGCGGGCGCTCAGACGCTGGGACGCCGGCGCCTGGCCCGACGCATCTTGCGGCGCGCTTCAGCGGCCTTGAGCTTGCGCTTGACGCTGGGGGAGACGTAGTGCTCGCGCCTCTTGATCTCCCGCAGGATGCCGTTGCGCTCGCATTCGCGTTTGAAACGCCTAAGGGCTTCCTCGACGGCCTCACCCTCACGCAGTTTGACGAAAACCATTTTAGGGACTCACCACCTTGTCTTTCGAGATTCTCATCCGGGGGGCCACTGCATGGAGCGGCCGCCCAGCAGATGATAGTGCAAATGGTCCACGGACTGCCCGGCGCTGCGCCCGTTGTTGGTCACGAGACGGTAGCCCGAGGCGACGCCGGCCTTCTCGGCCACGGCCGCGGCCACGCGCTGCAGATGCCCCAGCAGGGCCTGGTCGGAGTCTGCGCAGGCGCTCAAGCCCGCGACGTGCTTTCTGGGCACGATGAGGACATGAGTGGGCGCTTGCGGGGCGAGGTCCTTGAAGGCGACGGCCTGATCGTCTTCGTATACGAGTTGAGAGGGTATCTGCCGCGCGATTATCTTACAGAAGATGCAGTCTGCCATGAATACCGGAAAGTCATAGATTATAGCGGTATTCTCAATCCTTCGCAAGGGCCAGGACCAACGCCTGGGCCATCCCGCCTTCTGCCCCCCCCACATCGACCCGCCAAAGCCCCGGACCAGGGTTCCGGTCGAGCCGGACGGTCAGGAAATCCTCGGTGACGGCTTCCCTTCCGGTCTTTAGGGGCACCGCGACGCGCTCCTGGCCCACGGCCTCCCGGGCGTGGCGCTGCCGCAGGTCGCGGTCGAGCCCCAGCCACTGGTCCAGGCGCTCCCGGGCCGCGGCGGCGGGGACTTGGCCCGGCAAAGACGCGGCGGGAGTCCCCTCCCGGGCTGAATAGCGGAACACGTGCAGGCCGCGCAGGCCCAGCCCGCGAACGAAGGCCAGGCTCGCGCCGGACTCGGCCTCGGTCTCGCCGGGGAAGCCCGTGATGATGTCCGTGAACAGCGCCAGAGTCGGGACCCGGCGGCGCAGGGCCGCGACGCGGCGGGCGAAGGCGGCCGCGCTGTAGGGCCGGTTCATGCGCCGCAAGGTGGCTTCGCAGCCGGACTGCAGGGGCAGATGGAGGTGGGGGCAGAGGCGGCAGGACGACTCGGCCATGAGCACGGCCAGCGCGTCGTCGGCCTCCTGGAACTCCAGCGATGAGAGGCGCAGGCGGAAGGCGCCGGGGATTAGCAGGAGCCTCTTGAGCAGGCCGGCGAGCCCGACTCCCCCTTGGCTATAGCGCCCCAGCCGGATGCCGCAGAGCACGATCTCCGGGACGCCGGCGGCCACGAGCCCCCGGACCCGGGCCACGACCTCCTCCAGCGCAAGGCTGCGCAGGGTCGGCCGCACCTTGGGCACCACGCAGTAGGAGCAGGAGCCGTCGCAGCCGTCCTGGACCTTGAGCAAGGCGCGGGCGCGCTCCGGGAGCAGCCCCGAAGCCCGCGGCAGGGCGAGTTGCTCGAGGTCTGCCGCGATCTCAGCGTGCGGGGCGGCCGCCCGGATCTCGTCTGGCGAGCGCCGGGCCAGGCAGCCGGTCACCAAGAGCCGCGCCCGGGGGTTCTCTCGGCTAGCCCGCCGCAGGAACTTGAGCGCTTCGCGGTCCGCGTCGCGCGTGACGGTGCAGGTGTTGACGACGCAGAGCTCGGCTTCGGCCAGGCTGTGCGCCGGGGAGCAGCCGGCCGCGGCCAGGCGCGCGCGCAGCTCTTCGCTCTCGGCCTGGTTGACCCGGCAGCCGAAGGTGCGCGACCATATTTTCACGGCCCCCTCCGTTTGCCCTTCGGTTTCGGCGGCTCATCGAAGAGTTCCAGATCGACAAGGTCCTTCGGGCGACCAGACGCGCGCTTGTTCTTCAAGAAAGTGTCCTTATCAAGATAGAAGACGGCGTGCTCGCCGAAAGGTCCTTCCTGGCGTTTGACCCAGATTTCTTCCGCCCTGACGCCGTCCAGTTTCGTGAGCAGGTCGATACGGACCGGGGGATAGCCCAGTTGGATGATCTTGCCGGAGAGGATATCGTCTCTAGCTATGCCGAGAGACTTGAAGCCGAAGCCCTCGAGCGCCCGCAACAAGGCCTCCGCGTTGGAAGCGGTCGGCCTGATCCAAAGATCGATGTCGCCGGTCGCTCTTGGATATCCCAGGAAGGCCAGGGAAAAGGCGCCCACAATCACAAATTCGACGTGATTCCGGTTGAGCGCGGCGACGAAATCCGAGAAGTCAGGGTTGACGTCGCTCATGCGTAGGCGTCCCTCAATCGAATCGCGTGCGCCAGATGCGGAAGAGTTTTGCGGCCAGTTACCAGGAAGACCTGCCGCCTGAGGAACTCCATGGCGTTGATCCGGGCCTCGGGAGGTTGGGCGAGCCAGAACCGCAGGGCGTCTCGGTCGTCCTCTTTCTCAACGATGCGTACGGGAGTCTGCACACGATCCGCCTTAGCCGCCCAAACCTTGGGATTGAGTCGATGAGGCGTGTATTTCGAAACCCACGCCAGTTCATTCCATCGTGGCGGCCGTGATCTTGTGGCGTTCCGTAAAGTCTTTCCATCGCGGTAGGTCTCGACTCCTTCAAGTTGGAATAGGTCGCCTAGCAAGATGGCGACGTAGAGCCCGATGTCCTGCTTGACCCCGTCGAGAGTCCTGCCGTTATGACGCGCGATATTCTGCGCCTCCTCCTTCCCGACTGCCGCGAGGCAAGCGAGCGTCACCTGCTCGCCTCGGGGATCCCGCTCAAAATAGTGTCGAATCGCTCTTTCCAGGTCGCCTCTAAGAGACTCAAGGTACCTGGTCCGCTCCACTGTCCGCGCAGTCCGCGACGAGAAACGTCGCTGTGATATCCATGTGTACATAATAACCTCTTATCACCCTCTTAACACCAGTCTATCAGCTTCCCCAGGAATTGTCAAGAACACGGCCTCCCCTTCGCCTAAGCAAGGAGTTACCTCAAGAGGACGCTAGGTTTTCCGCGCCTGATCTTTACGCGATCGAGCTTGAGGCGCAACAGAAACTGACGTTCCCGCCGCAGCAGACTGCATCCCCTTCCCGAAGGTGCGCAGGGAGGACTTCATGTCCTGAGTCCCCGCTGCCGCTCTCAGAGGCTGCCGAACTCGTACTGGATGAGGGCGACGGCGGCCAGGGCGGCGGTCTCCGCCCGCAAGGTCCGCGGGCCCAGACCGAAGATGGCCGCGCCCATGCTCTCGGCCAGTTCCACCTCTTCCTCGGTGAAGCCCCCCTCCGGCCCGATGAAAAGGTTGACCGTCATCTTCTCCGCGCCCCGGCTTTGGTCGGCCTCCCGCAGGCTCAAGCGGATGGTCTCGCAGGCCGTGGCGCCGTTGAGCCCCTCCCAGGCCAGCATCGTCAGCGTCTTGGGCCCGGGCGCGGTCTCTTCATCAGGCTGGCGCAGGCAGGCCTTGACCGCGTCGCGGAACTGGACCGGCTCCCGCACCGCCGGGAGGTCGGCCCGGCCGCATTGCTTGGCCGCGGCCATCACGACCCGGCCCCAGCGCTCGGCCTTGGCCTTGACCCGCTCGGCCTCATGCAGCAGGACCACGGTGCGCGGCGTGGTCACCGGGATGAAGACCGCCACCCCCAGCTCGGTGCCCTTCTCCAGCACCCAGTCCCAATGGCTGGCTTTGAGCAGCCCCTGGTAGAGGCGGATCTCGACCGGCTTGCGGTCCTCCGTGCCGTGCAGGGTCCCGGTCAATGACCCGGAGACGGACCCGTCCTTCTCAATGGCCTTGATGACGGCCTCGTAGCGCCCCCCTTTCCCATCGAAAAGCACCACGGATTGCCCGGGCTGATACCGCAGGACCTTGGTGATGTGGTACGCCTCAGGGCCGGTGAGGCGGAAGGTCTTGTCCTTCAGAGCTTCTGGCGGCAGGAAAAACTGAGGCATGAGGCTGTTATATAAAATTCGGGGACACAATACTTATCTCTTGGGAATTGAGTATTGTCCCCGGACTATTCGCCGAAGATTTTCTTGAAGATCCCTTCGTCGCCCTTGCCGCCGGCCGGGCCATGCTCGCCGTGCAGGCTGCGCGCGAACTCCTCGAGGAGTTCCTTCTGCCGGGCGCTCAAGCCCTGCGGCACGGTCACGCGCACCGAGACCAGCAGGTCGCCCCGGCCCCGGCCGTGCAGCTTGGGCATCCCCTTCTCGCGCACGCGCAGGACGGCGCCGTGCTGGGTGCCCGGGGCCACGCGGATGTGCGTGGGCTCGCCGTCCAAGGTCGGCACCGAAAGGGTCGTACCCAAAGCGGCCTGGGCGATGTCCAGGTTGGCATGGAGCTTGAGATCGTCCTCCTCGCGCTCGAAGCGGGGGTCCGGCTTTAGGCGCACCAGGACGAAGAGGTCTCCGGGCAGAGCGCCCCGGCCGCCCGCCTCGCCCTCCCCGGCGATGCGCAGGGTGGCCCCGTCGTAGATGCCCGGCGGGATCTTGACCGTGAGCTCCGCGCGCTTGCGGGTCCGGCCGGTGCCGCGGCACTCCCGGCAGGGGTTCTCCACGCGCTGGCCCTCCCCCCCGCAGTCCGGGCAGGTCTGGGTCATGGAGAAGAAGCCCTGCGAGAACTGCACCCGCCCCATGCCCCGGCAGGTCGCGCAGCGCTTCAAAGACGAGCCGTCCTTGGCGCCCGTGCCGCGGCAGACCGGGCACGACTCCACGCGGTCGAAATGCAGCGGGAACCTCATGCCCTTGAAAGCGTCCTCCAGAGAGACGTCGATCTCGTATTTGAGGTCCGCGCCGCGCCGAGGTCCGCCTCGGCCGCCGCGGCCGCCGCCCCCGCCGCCGAAGAGCTGCTCGAACACGTCGCCGAAGACCTCGTTCATGTCCACGCCGCCGCCCGCGAAGGCCTCCCCGCCGGGAAAGCCTCCCGGGAAGCCCCCGGCGCCGGAGAGTCCCGCCTCGCCGTACTGGTCGTAGACCTGCCGCTTCTTGGGGTCGGAGAGGGCCTCGTAGGCGGAGTTGATCTTGCGGAACCTGTCCTCCGCCTCCTTGTTGCCCGGGTTGCGGTCCGGATGGTACTTCATGGCGAGCTTGCGGTAGGCCGACTTGATCTCGGCCTCCGAGGCGTTGCGCGCCACCCCGAGCAGGTTGTAGAAGTCCTCAGCCACGCGTATCCCCTAGTCCTTCTTTTCCTTCTCGTCCACGACCTCGGCGTCGACCACGTTGTCGCCGCCCTTCTCTTCCTTGGCCCCGGCCTTGGCCTGGTCGCCGTTGCCGCCCGCGGCCTTGGCCTTTTCGGCCTCGGCCTTGTAGATCTCCTCGGCCAGCTTGTGGGAGGCCTTCACCAGCGCCTCCTTGGCCTTGTTGATGCGCTCCGTGTCGTCGCCCTTCAGGGCTTCCTTGAGGTCGGAGACGCCGCGCTCGATGTTGGTGCGGTCCTCCTGGGAGACCTTGTCGCCGTGGTCGCGCAGGGCCTTCTCGGACGCGGCGAGGAGCCCGTCCGCCTCGTTCTTGGCCGCCACCTTCTCCTTGAACTTCTTGTCCTCCTCGGCGAACTGCTCGGCCTGCTTGACGAACTTCTCCACCTCTTCCTTGTTGAGCTTGTTGGGCGCGGTGATGGTGATGTGCTGGGTCTTCTTGGTGCCCAGGTCCTCGGCGCGCACGCTCAGGATGCCGTTGGCGTCGATGGAGAAGCTGACCTTGATCTGGGGCATGCCCCGCGGCGCGGGCGGGATGCCGTCCAGGTCGAACTTGCCCAAAGGCACGTTATCCGAGGCCTTGGGCCGCTCGCCCTGAAGCACGTTCACGGTGACCGCGGGCTGGTTGTCCGAGGCCGTGGAGAAGATGTTTGATTTCTCGACGGGGATGGTGGTGTTGCGCTCGATCAAGGGCGTCATGACCCCGCCCAGGGTCTCGATGCCCAAGGTCAGGGGCGTCACGTCCAGCAGCAGCACGTCCTTGATCTCTCCGGTCAGCACCGCCGCCTGCACCGCTGCGCCGTTGGCCACGCACTCCATGGGGTCGACGCCGCGCTCGACTTTCTTGCCCACGTAGTCTTCCACGAACTTGACCACGATGGGCATGCGGGTGGGTCCGCCGACCATGATGATGCGGGTGACGTCGTGGGCCTTGAGCTTGGCGTCGGTCAGGGCCCGGTCGATGGAAGTCTTGCAGCGCTTGACGATGGGTTCGACGAGCCCCTCGAGCTTGGCCCGGGTGAGCTTCATGGCCAGATGCTTGGGGACGTTGTCGACGGCGGTGAGGTAGGGCATGTTGAGCTCGGTCTCCATGACCGTGGAGAGCTCGATCTTGGCCTTCTCGGCCCCCTCGCGCATGCGCTGCATGGACATGGGGTCCTTGCGCACGTCCGCGCCGGTCTCCTTCTTGAACTCGTTGGCGATGAAGTCGATGAGCGTGTTGTCCATGTCCGTGCCGCCCAGCTGGGTGTCGCCCGAGGTCGAGATGACCTCGAAGACGCCGGCGCCGAAGTCCATGATGGTCACGTCCAGGGTCCCGCCGCCCAGGTCGAAGACCATGATCTTCTCATCCTTGCCTTTCTTGTCCAGTCCGTAGGCCAGGCAGGCGGCCGTGGGCTCGTTGACGATGCGCACGACCTCCAGGCCGGCGATGGTGCCGGCGTCTTTCGTCGCTTGGCGCTGGTTGTCGTTGAAGTAGGCCGGCACCGTGATCACCGCCTTCTCCACCTTGTCGCCCAGGAAAGCCTCGACGTCGCGCTTGACCTTCTGGAGCAGGAAGCCCGAGAGCTGCTGCGGGGTGTAGGTCTTGCCGTCCGGAGCCTGGTACTTGTGGTCGGTGCCCATCTTGCGCTTGAAGGCCATGAAGGTGCCTTCCGGATTGGCCACGGCTTGCCGGCGGGCGGGCTCGCCCACCAGGAGCTGGCCGTCCTTGGCGAAGGCGACGTAGGACGGGAAGGCCTTGCCGCCCGCCGACGTCCCTTCAGCCGACGGGATGATGGTGGCTTTGCCGCCCTCCATCACCGCCGCGGCCGTGTTCGAAGTCCCGAGATCGATCCCGATGATTTTGCTCATATTCTTCTCCTATGCCCCGGCCGTCGCCGGGCCGTCTTCCTTCCTGGGCTTGCGGGCGATGCGCACCTTGGCGGTGCGCAGGACCCGGTCCTGCAACAGAAAACCGTTCTGCAGCACGTCCACCACGGTCCCCTCGGCCGCGTCCTCGCGGTCCACCGTGCCGAAGACCTCTTGCTGGAGCGCGTCGAAGGGCTTGTTCAAGGGGTCCATCGCCGACACCCCTTCCTCGCGGAAGAGCTTGTCGAACTCCTTGAATATGCCCTCCATCCCTTTGGCCAAGGGCGTGTCGATGTGCGAAGCCCGCACCTCCAGATGGACCTTCTGCAGAAGGTCGTAAAGGGGGAGCAGTTGGGACAGGATCGAAGTCTTGCCCAGCTTGATGTATTCGGGCTTCTCACGGTCCACCCGCTTGCGGTAGTTCTCGAACTCAGCCTTGAGACGCAGGAGCTGGTCGAGGTAGTCCGGCTCGGCCGGCTTCTCGGCCGCGGGTTCCGCCTGCGGCGGGACCTCCGGGACCGGCTGCGCCTCCGGCTTGGCCTCAGCGTGCTTCTTACTCACCGCGGTCCTCCTTCTCCCAGCTCGCCATCTGGCGCGAGACCATGTCGCCCAGATAATCCACCAGGCTCATCATGCGCGAGTACTCCATGCGCTTGGAGCCCAGGATGCCCAGCACGCCGACCACACGGTCATGGTATTTGTAGGTGGTGGTCACCAGGCTGAGATCCCGGAGCTCGGGCAGGCCGCTCTCCGCGCCGATGCTGACGTGGGGCCTGGGGCGCTCCGCCACCCCCTTCTGAAGACCCGGCTTGAGTCCGAGCTCATGCTCCAAAAGGCCGGTCAGCCGGCGCTTCTCGTTGAAGACCCGCATGAGCGACTGCACCATGGAGATGTCCCCGATGTCCTCCGCGTAGGAGAGGATGTTGTCCGCCCCCTCCACGTAGAGCGCCTCGGGCGTGATGATGTGGCCCACCTCGCGCAGGAGCTCGTCGGCCAGGACCGTGAGCTCCTGGAACTCGTGTCCCATCTTCTGCAGATGGGACAAGACCAAAGACTGGGCGTCCTTGATGCTGCAGCCCCGGATGGTGTCGTTGAGGAAGCGGTTGAGGACGTTGATCTGCCGCGCCGTGGGCGCGAAGTCGAGCCGGATGGGCCAGTGCCGCACCAGGCCGGCCTCGGTCACCAGGATGGCCAAGACGTTCTTGCCGGTCAGCGGGATGAGCTCCAGGCGGCGCAGGCGCTGGTCGCGCATCTGCGGCGAGAGCACCAAGCCGGCCCCGCGCGAGACTTTGGAGAGGAGCTTGGAGGTCTCGGAGAGCAAGGTGTCGAGCTCTTCGACGCGGTCGCGGTACTGGCGCTCGATGCTCTCCTTCTCGCCCGAGGCCAGCCTCTGCACGTCGATGATGTAGTCCACGAAGAAGCGGTAGCCCTTGTCGGTGGGCTGGCGGCCGGAGGAGGTGTGGGGCTGGTGCAGGAAGCCTTCGTCCTCGAGCTCCTGAAGGATGTTGCGGATGGTGGCCGGGGAGAGGCCCATGCCGGCCTCTTCGGCTATAAGGGAAGACGAGACCGGACGGGAGTTCTTGATGTAGTAGTGGATGACCCACTGCAGCAGGTCCTTCTTGCGCTGCTCCACGACTTCGGGCTTGAGTTGGCGCATGGCTGGGTTCCGATTTCTAAATTAGCAATCAGATTGTCTGACTGCTAACATTATAGGCCAAAAGGCCAGAACTGTCAAGTTCAGGAGGGGACTGCCAACTTAGACCAGCGGCCTAGAGCTTGGCCCCGGGGATGACTTCGTCGATGATCCCGTAGGCCTTGGCCTCTTCGGCCGACATGTAGAAGTTGCGCTCCATGTCCTTGGTGACCCGCTCCACGGTCTGGCCGGTGTGCTTGGCCACGATCTGTTCGAGCACCTTGCGGGTGTAGGCCATCTCCTTGGCCTCCACGATGATGTCCGTGGCCTGCCCGGAGATGCCCCCCACCAGAGGCTGGTGGATCATGATGCGCGACTGAGGCAGGGCGAAGCGCTTGCCCTTGCTGCCCGCGGCCAGGATGACCGCGCCGAAGGACATGGCCATGCCCATGCAGATGGTCGTGATGGGCGACTTGATGTACTGCATGGTGTCATAGACGGCCAGGCCCGCCGTCACCATGCCGCCGGGGGAGTTGATGTAGAGGTTGATGTCCTTGGAGTTGTCGTCGGATTCGAGGTAGAGGAGCTGGGCGATGAGCACGTTGGCCGAATCCGTGGTGAACTCGCCCTCGTAGCCGCCCACGAAGATGATGCGGTCCTTGAGCAGGCGCGAGTATATGTCGTAGCCGATGACCGAGCCCTGGTTGGCCCTTTCGATGACTTGGGGGATGAGGTTCATGTCGAGATTTAACCTTTTTTCTCTCCCCTACTCAAGCGGGTGGAAATTTGGTATTTTCTCCAGGCTGGCCAGGTAGCTCAGTTGGTAGAGCACTGCTCTGAAAAAGCAGGTGTCGACAGTTCGATCCTGTCCCTGGCCACCACTTTACGGAGCAGAGCCCCCGGCCGCAGGGCCGGGGGCTCTTTCTCTTAGGATCCGGTCGGGGCTCAGCGCGTGAGCAGGCCCGCGTCGATCATCCCGTTGCCCTGCTCCTCGGGGGTGAGGCCGGGGAGCTTCTTGGCGGCCTTCTTGAGCTGCTCGAAGACGCCGTCCGGGCCGTCGAGGCCCACCCAGCCCTGCGCCACCGCCAGAGCCGCCAGGCCGGTCACGTGGGGAGCGGCCATGGAGGTCCCGTTGAAGTTGGCGAAGCCGCCGTCCATGGCCGAGGAGACGATGCTGACGCCCGGGGCGATGAACTTGACTTCCGGCCCGCGGCTGGAGAACGAGGCGATCTTGTCGCTGGAGTCGCTGGCCGCCACCGCGATGGTCTCCGGATAGGCCGCGGGATAGCCCACCGCGCCGCCGGAATTGCCTGCCGCGGCCACCACGACCACGCCCATGGCCTTGGCGTAGCGCAGGGCCCGCTGCAAAGTCGGGCTGGGTTTGTCCGAGCCCAGGCTCATGTTGGCCACCTGGATGTGGTTGTTGGCGCACCAGATGATGCCGTCGACGATGCCGGAGATCGAGCCGCTGCCGTCCGCATCGAGCACGCGCACCGCGTAGAGCCGGGCCTTGGGGGCCACGCCGACCACGCCCTTGCCGTCCTTGGTGGCGGCGATGGTGCCGGCCACATGGGTGCCGTGGCCGTTCTGGTCCTGGTAGTTGGCCTTGAGCTCGGTCTTGGTGAAGGCGTCATAGCCGCCGTCCACCTTGCCCTTGAGGTCCGAGTGCTCGGTGTAGATGCCGGTGTCGACCACGGCCACGCGCACCTTCGCGCCCTGGGTGTAGTCCCAGGCAGCCGGGGCCCGCACTCGCTCCACGCCCCAAGGGATCTCGGGCCGCAGCGCGGCCATGGTCATGCCGGCCCGGCTGCTGGTCAGATTGAGCTTGGGCAAAGCGCCCATGGTCGCTTCCATGCTCGGGAAGGCCAGACCCTGGAAGGAGGGCATGGCTTCGATCCACTTGGTGGTGAAGTCCGCTTCCACATCGAGGACGTCGCCGGCCGCCACGCCGGGGATGAGGTTCATGACGTCGCGCTTGGCCGCGGCGGAGGAGCCCTTGCCCAGCTTCGCGGCCACGGCGGCCGGGACCTCGGCCACCAAGGCCACGAACTCGTCGGCGGAGTTGCCGTTGGAGGTGATCTTGTAGGAGGCCATGCTGCCCAGCGCCTGCAGCACCTTCTGATGCGCGTCGGCCGTGGACTTGGCCTTCATGGTGATGATCACCCTCTGATTGCCCTCGGCCCGCGCCGAGGCCGGGCTGCCGAGCGTGATCAGGGTAAAGAGCGCGACGATCGCGATGCTCATGATCCTCATGGTGCTGTCCCCCTTCCCGGAGAGCGTCTCAAGCTTGTGCATGCCATAGTTATAGGCTAAAGGCCCATATTGGACATGGGCCCACAGGCCCAGAGCGAGATAGGACCAAAGGCCTATATGCTAGGTCCTAAGGCCTGGGGCGGTACTGGGCCTTTAAGGACGATCTTCTCCGTCGAGGGATGATTAAAGCACGGCAAAGAATCGAACGCGAGGAGAGCGGCGACGATCACGCCCGCGCCATCTTCGCAGGGCTTGAGCCCGATGGACTTGGCGGAGTTTCGGAGCGCCGGGACCGCCTCCTTTATAAAGGTCCAAGGGACGCTCTCCCCGCCAGGAGCGGCGCGAAGGGGTATTGACGAAACGGACTGCGAGGTCTATACTTTTGGCGAGGACGACATGAAGAAGATCACTGCGAAGAGGAAGACGGTCAAGCGCACGAAGGCCGGAGGCGGCGGCAAGACCGGCGAGGACACGCCGCTCGAGTTCGACCGCGGCTGGCAGGAGTTGGAGGCCCAGTACGACCGGCAGAAGATGGACTTCTCCAGCCTCGCGGCGCAGTTGGGCGTGGACACGAAGGACAAAACGGAACCGCTGGAGCCGTAAGACTCAGTCAGGCTCCTCCTCCTTCTTGTGATGGAAGCGCACCACCGCCTTCGTGATGCGCTTGATGTGGGCGCAGTCGGAGATGATGTCCTCGATGAGCTTGGCGCCCGCGGCGTCCCACTCCCCGCGCTCATAGCCCTGCAAAAGCCTGTGCAGGTCGATGTGCGCGGCCTGCTTCCATAGCGGCGTCTCCTTAAGACGGGCCTCTATGGCCGCGTAGAGCTCGGGCGCATGGGTCCGAGTCGGGACGTGGTAGTCGTCCTTCTGGGTGACGAAGACGTCCCCCTCCGGGCAGGACAGCCTCTCGGCGTCGTGCGCGGCGGCGAACTTGACGATGTCTTCCTCGAGTTGCCGCGACTGGACCTCGAGGTCATGCAGCTTCTCGCGCAGATCCCGCCGCTTGCCGTCCTGGACCGCGTACTCCCTGGCTAGGGCGGTCCCGTCGCTCGGGGCCGCCTTCCAGATGGGGCAGATGTCCCGGTACTCGCACCAGTCGCACAGCGCGCTGCGCCTGGGCAGGAAGCGATGGTCGTGCTTGATCCGTCCGATGAGCTTGGCGATCTCCCCCCGGAGCCCCTCGCGCTGCTCCGCGGTGCGCGCCGATCGCATGGTCTGGCCGAAGCGCACGAAGTGCCACACCAGAGCGACCTCGCGCGCATCGGGCCAGTTCTCCCGCACCGCGATGTCGTAGATGGCGAGCTGCCAGTCCTCGTCGAGATCGGCCTGCCCGGGGAGGTTGGCGGTGGTCTTGTAGTCGTGGACCTCGTAGACGCCCGGCGCGACTTTGGCCAGGCGGTCCACCAGACCTTCGATCCGAAAATCCTCCCCATCCGCGCGCAAGGAGAACCCCAGCCTCTTCTCCACGGCCAAGGTGGCGTCCTGCTGGAACGGAGAATAGGCCTTGAAGTAATTGCGTATGCAGTCGCGGCCCGCGGCCTGATGATGCTCCGGGCCGTACTCCTTGCGCCGGTTGAGTACCGCGTCCGACCAGCCGGCGGCCCAGGCCTGGTCGAAGGCGGCCAGCGTCTCATCCAAGGAAGACACGCGGCCATGGATGATGCCGGCGTAGAGCCCCTCCAGGGCCTTGTGCACGCAGGAGCCCAGGAGGGTCTCGGCCGTCTCGACCCGGCGCCGCAAGCCGTCCACGTAGCGGAAGCGGTAGCGGCGCGGGCACTCCTTGTAGGTGTCGAGCTTGGAGGGCGAGAACTTGCGCGAGATGTCGGACTCGATGTGCGCGACGGGCTCGGCAGCCCCCTTGGCAGCCGGTCCCATCCCAGGCAGCGAGGGGGTGCCGTCATCGCCCTGAGGCTCGCCGGCGGGCTTGCGCTTCAACCTAGAGGACCTCGAGCAGAGCGAAGTGCAGGTACTCGGTCTCGGGCATGGCCAGAAGCACCGGATGGTCCGCGGCCTGGCCCCGCAGGGCCGCGAGCCTCGCCGGCTTGCGCGCCTTGGCCTGGGCATGGCGGAGCATCCCCACGAAGGACTCGCGGTCCACGTGATGCGAGCAGGTCGAGGTGGCCAGCAGGCCCCCGGGAGCCAGGGCCTTGAGCGCGAGGCTGTTGAGCTTGGCGTAGGTGCGCAGGGCCTTGGCGAGGTGCTTCTTGGAGGGCACCAGGCTGGGCGGGTCAAGCAGGATCAGGTCCGGCCGGAAAGGCTGGCGGCCCGCCACGAAGCTCTCCAGGACCACCTCGGCGTCGGCTTCGTCGCAGGTGAGGAGCTCCGAGACCCCGTTGACCTCGGCGTTCTCTTTGGCGAGCGCCACGGCCGGGCCGGAGCTGTCCACGGCCAGGACGGCCTTGGCCCCGGACTTGGCCGCGTTGATCGCGAAGGCGCCGGTGTAGCAGTAGAGGTCCAGGACCGTGCGGCCGGAGAAGTGGGGCCGCAGGAAGGCCCGGTTCTCGCGCTGGTCGAAATAGTGGCCGGTCTTCTGGCCGGCTCCGATGGGGACCCAGAAGCGCAGTCCGCCCTCGTTGATGGCCACGCGCTCGGGCACGGTCCCGGAGAGCAGGCGGCACTCGCCGGGCAGGCCCTCGAGCTGGCGCTGGCGGTGGTCGTTCTTAAGGAAGATGCCGCGGGGGTCGAGGAGCTCCTTCAAGGCCGCTTCGATGAGGGGCAGCCTCGCCTCCATGCCCGCTGAGAAGACCTGCAGGACGATGATGTCTCCGTAGCGGTCCGCGACCAGGCCGGGCAGCCCGTCGGACTCGCCGAAGGCCAGGCGGAAGGAGGTCTCGCCCGGGAGGGTCTTCTGGCGGTAGGCCAAGGCCGCGGCGAAGCGCTTGTGGAAGAAGGCGGCGTCTATGGCCTCGACTTTTGCGCTGAGCATGCGCGCGGCGATGAGGCTGTTGGGGTTGTAGAAGGCGACGCCGAGGCATTCCCCCCCGGCGGTGAAGACCTGGGCGAGGCTACCGGGCTCGGCCTTGCCTTCGACCTGTGCGATCTCGTTGGAGAAGACCCAGAGGTGTCCGCCCCGGAGGCGGTCCTCCTGGCCCGGCTTGAGCTTCACGGCGACGAGGGTCTCAGTTTCGGGCATGGACTTGGTCTCCTGGCCGGGCCTTGCGGGCGCGGCTGAAATCTCCGTTGCGGATGGAAAGCTCCAGGTAGCCGGAGGAGCCGATGAGGGCGAGGGCTTCCTTCGGCTTGGCCTCGGCGTAGTGGCTGCGCAGGGGCAGGCGCCGGCCTTTGAAAGAAAGGGTTTCAGATGAGGCCACATCCTTCGCTGATAGGTTCGTGACGGCGTTGCCGAAGCGGTCGATGATGAGGATTTCGCCGTTGACGCCCTGCTTGTCCCGCCGGGGCCGAGGGAAAGGCAAGCGCTGGATGTTCGCGACCTTCGGCCCGAGCCGGCTCGTCTTCAAGCCTGCGGCCAGCCTCCCAGCCACAGGGGCGAAGATGTCGCGGCCATGAAAGGTTGCGCTGACTGTGGGCAGCCAGAGCTTCTTGTTCTCAACGGAGCGGATCTCGACAAGGGGGTCCTTAACCCAGCTTAGGAGGCCGTTGTCCGGAGCCAAGAACTGGTGCCTGGCCGTGCGCGCGCACAGGATGCGGCGCTGTGAGCCCACACCCGGGTCCACCACGCAGACAAAGAGGCTGCCCTTAGGGAAATACGGCACGCTCACGCGCAGCCAGAAGGCTGCCGTCTTGACGTCCTGCGGTGGTATCTCATGGCAGAGGTCGACGATGACGGCCTTGGGGCAGAAGGACAGGATGACGCCCTTCATGACCCCCACATAGGGGTCGTGATGGCCGAAGTCACTCAGCAGTACGATGGGACCCCCGGATTGTAGTAGAGATAAGCGGGCTTCCGGACAACATATGAGGGAATTATCGTAAGCAACCATCCCTGCCACCCCCCATGGGGGGCTGGCGCACCAAACGCTATAATAGCAAACCGCCGCCGGAGTGGGCGTCAGGACCGGGCAGGAAACATCAGGCGGGTCGCGTCGAGGCAGGGCCGTGGCTACGCTGAGTGGAACTCATCAGCCGGAGGTTCTGGACACAGCGACCGGAAAAGATAGAGAATGGAGCCGTTGTGATTCCCTGCTCAAGGAGCTGTTCATGAGATTCTTGGCCGCCGTGATGCTGACCATCCTTGGCGCCGCGCCTCTGGGTGCCGAGGACCTCACCGGCCGCTTCGCCGCGGGCGGCGGCGTGGGCGCAGGCGTCCCCGTGGGCACGGCCTGGGTGAGCCAGCATGCGACCATCGGGCCTCTCGTGGGCGGCTTCCTGCGCTACGGCGTAGACAAGAACCTGGGCTTGGGCTTCTCCTATGACAACCTGGGCTTTGGCAAGGGCGGCATCAGGGTCCAGCCCGTCCTGGTCAACGTCTACTACAACTTCAACCCCGGATCTCCCTTGAACCCCAATATCCACCTCGGCCTGGGCGGCGCGGACGTCCGCCGCAACGAGCAGGGCCGGGAGACCACCTTCGCCAACAAGCTCGGCGTGGGCGTGGACTATTTCGTGCACAACAACGTCGCGGTCGGCGGCTTCATGGACTATCTCTTGGGCTGGTACAAGTCGGGCGCGAGTCATAACACGAATCATGAGCTCCACGCCATGCTCTTCGGCGCGAGCTTGTCCTTCTGGTTCGGTGCTGGCCGTTCCTCTGAGCTGGCGCGCGCGGCCGCGCCCGAGTTGGCCCCGGCTCCCGCGCCGGAGATCTTCGCTCCGGCTCCGGTCGTCGCGGCCGCGCCGGCTCCCGCGCCCGAGATCCCCGCGCCGGCTCCGACCCCGGCGTCGGCTCCCATCGTCGTGCCTCCGGCCCAGGCTGAGCCGGTCTCCGTAGACCTGCTCATCCACTTCGACCCGAACATGTCCGTGATCAAGCCCCAGTACATCGAGAAGCTGATCCAGGCCGCCGAGCTCCTCAAGGCCAACCCGGAGGCCCGGGCCGAGATCGAAGGGTACACGGACAATCAAGAAGGCACCCCGGAATCCAACATGGTCCTTTCGCAGCGGCGCGCCGACGCTGTGCGTTGGACGATGGTCTCCCGCTACGGCGCGCCCAGGGACCGGATCCAGGCCAAGGGTTACGGCCGGACCAAGCCGATCGCGGACAACAAGACCCGGGCGGGGCGCGCCCAGAACCGGCGCGTCATCGCCACCTTTACCGGGATCTAGCAGGCTCCGATGAGCGCTTCAGGGAAGGCCCACGACCCCCTACGTGGATGTACCCCAACCGAGCCCTTCGACCGCGGCATCATTCGTCACGTCACGCCCCCGCGGGCCAAGAGCTCTTTGACCGCGCCCTTATAAGCATTGAGGTCGAAGCAGGCGGCCAGCTCCTTCTTGGAGAGCGTCTTGGTGACCGCCGCGTCCCCCTCCAGAGCCTTGAGGAACGGCTCGCGCGTCTTCCAGGTCTTCAGCGCGTTGCGCTGCACGAGCTCGTAGGCTTCCTCGCGCGAGAGCCCGGCGTCCACCAGCCGCAGCAGGACCGTCTGGGAGAAGACCAGGCCGAGCGAGCGGTCCATGTTCTCCTTCATCCGCTCGGGGTAGACCTGCAGCCCGTCGAGCACCTTCTTGAACCGCGCCAGCATGAAGTCCAGCGCGATGTGCGCATCCGGCAGAACCACGCGCTCGACCGAGGAATGGCTGATGTCGCGCTCATGCCATAAGACGATGTTCTCCACCACGGCAGACTCGTAGGTGCGGATGAGCCTGGAGAGGCCGCAGAGGTTCTCGCACAGGATCGGGTTGCGCTTGTGCGGCATGGCCGAGGAGCCTTTCTGCCCCTTGCCGAAAGGCTCCTCGACCTCCAGGACCTCGGTGCGCTGCAGATGCCGGATCTCGAGGGCGAAGCGCTCGATGGCCGCGGCGGAGAGCACCAAAGCGTGGAAATGCTCCGCGTGCCGGTCGCGGGGCACCACCTGGGTCGCCACCGGCTCGGGCTTTAGCCCCAGCTTGCCCAAGGCCTTGAGCTCCAGTTCCGGCCCCACCTGGGTGAAGCACCCCACCGCGCCGGAGAGCTTGCCGAAGCTTACGGCCTCGCGCGCGCGGCGCAGGCGCTCCATGCTGCGCAGGGCCTCCGCGTGCCAGCCCGCCAGCTTCACCCCGAAGGAGATGGGTTCCGCGTGCACGCCGTGCGTGCGGCCCACCATCCAGGTCTGGGCATGCGCGCGCGACAGAGTGCGCAGACGGCCGGCGACCTCCTCCCAGTCCTTGAGCAGCAGGTCAGCGGCTTCCCGCAACTGCAGGGCCAGGGCCGTGTCCAAGATGTCCGAGGAGGTCAGGCCGTAGTGCAGGTAGCGGTTCAAGGCCGGGGCCGAATCCTTGATCTGCGCGCTCACGGCCGCGAGCAAGGCGATCACCTCATGCCCGGATTTCGCCTCCAGGGCCACCACCTGCTCATGGAGCCCGTGATGCGTCGCGGCCTTGAAAGCCTTGAGCTCGGCCGCCGGGATGCCCTTTTGCGGGGCCAGGACCTCCAGGAACGCTTCCTCGACGCGCAGCATGATCTTGAGCCGGTTGTCCTCGGCCCAGATGCGCGCCATCTCGTCGCGGGAGTACCGTTCGATCATGTCAAGACCTCCATCAATCCTTCGCTGTGCAGGCCCGCCTCGTGCAGGCCGTCCTCATCCGGACGCAGCTCCTTGCCGAACCTCTTGAAACCGAAGGCGGCGAGCGCTGCCAAGGCCGCGATGATGAGCCACGGCGCCGGGCTCCAGCGGGGGCTGAGGACCTGCAGCCCGAGCCCGCCGAGGAGGGGCCCGCAGGCCGCCCCCGATTGCAGCGCCAAGCCCTGGAATCCGAGATAGCGCCCTTTGAGCTTCTCGGGCGCCAGGTTGGCCGCCAGGGTCTGCAGCGCGGGCGAGACCGTGACCTCGCCCAAGGTCACGACCGTCATGGCCGCGGCCATGAGCGCGAAGCCGGTCGCGAAGCCCGCCCAGCAATAGCCGGCCGCGTAGAGGAGACAGCCCGCGGTCAGCATCGCGCTCAGACGCACGGCGCGCAGGCTCCGCGAGATGGGAGTCTGGGTCAGGACCACGAGCGCGCCGTTGAGGGTGAAGAGCAGTCCCACCTGGGCCTCGCTCAGCCCCACATAGCGCACCGAATGCACGGCCAAGCCGACGGTGAGCTGGGCCATGACGGCCGCGATGAGCAGGCCGTAGCCGCAGAGCCTCAGGAAGCGCCGGTCCGCGGCCACGCTCCAGAGCTCGCGCCAGGAGAAGCGGCTCTCCGGCCGCAGCCGCGGCATGCTGGTGACGGTCCAATGCACCAGGCCCAGGCAGGCCAGGCAGGCTACGCCGGAAGCCGCGAAGAGCAGGGGATAGGAGTGCTCCGCCATCACCCCTCCACAGGCCGGGCCCAGAGCCCAGCCCAGATTGATGGCCACGCGCAGCTTCCCATAGCCGAGCAGCCTTTCGTGGGGCGGAAGGGCGGAGGCGATCCAGCAGCGCACCGCCGAGTCATAGAAGCTCCCGCAGAAGCCGGCCAGCACGTGCAGGGCGATGAGGGCGCCTACGGGAGCCTCCCGGGCCATGGCCCAGGACATCAGTGCCACCATCGCGGCGCGCGACGCGACCGAGGCCTCCATCACCCGCTTGGAGCCCATGATGTCCGAGAGCTCCCCGGCCAGGACCTGGCCCACGGCCGTGCCCGCCAGCATCAAGGACAGGGCCGCCCCGACCCAGCCCATGGGCAGGCCCCGGACTCGGTGCAGGTACAAAGCGAAGAAGGGATAGGAGAGGGCCAGACCCGCGACCAGGACGCATTGGCATACCAGGAGCGCCCAGAGGCGAGCCCGGACGGGCGCGCTCATCTCGGGGCGCTACGCATCATTCCCCCTCGACCGGGCCGACCGCCGGATTCCGGCTCGCGTCGGTCAGCGCCACCCCGTCTGCGCACTGCGGGCACGAATCCGGGGCGAAGACCTGGAGCGGATAGGAGATCAAGGTTCGCACGGGCACGCAGAGCGCCAAGCCCTTGACGGAGCGGTCGACTACGCCGCCCACGCCCACGACCTTGCCGCCGTAGGCCTGGACCAGGACCACGATCTCGGCCGTCAGGCGGCCGGTGGTCAGGACGTCCTGGACGATCAGGACGCGCTCGTCGCGCTCGATGCGGAAGTCGCGGCGCAGGGCCATCATGCCGCCGATGCGCTCCGTGAAGATCGCCCGGCACCTCTTGGCGCGCGCCACCTCCTGGGCCAGGACCACGGAGACCATGTTGGGGGCGATGACCACGTCGATGTCCTGGAGGAACTTGGCGGCCAGGGCCTTGGCGATGCGCTGGGCCACGTGCGGGTACTGCAGGACCAAGGCGGTCTGCACGTAGACCGGACTGTGCAGGCCGGAGGCCAGCTGGAAATGACCGCTCACCACCGCGCCGTGCTCCTGCAGCAGCCCCAGCACGTCCATCTTGTTCAGTGCGCCCATGGTCCCTCCCTGCGATTCACAATTGCCGGAGCTTGTCCAGCGCGGCGTAGCGCTTCTTGGCCTTGGCTCGCGCCTGTCCCACGGCCTGCTCGATCTCGTCGCTCGCCATCTTGCTCAGGCGCGGCTCCAGATCGGGCAGGCTGAGTTCTCCCTTGACCCGGAAGGCGATGGCCGCCCGGCCCTTCTCGTCCTGCCACCACTCCGGCAGGGTCGCGCTGTAGCTGGTCAGCCGGGTCCTGATGTTCATGTCCACAGTCTCTTTGCCGAAATCCGCGACGCCGTCCGCAAAGGCGACCATCTGCGGGCTATCCACGTAGAACAGGCGAGTGGTGACCACCCCCTGGCGCAGCCCGTACTCCCCTTCGATGCGCGAGAAGTCCAGGCTTTTGGGATAAGCCGTGGCCGTGCTGAAGATGGAAAGCTTGTTCATCTTATGCATGTAAATGAACGGGAGGAATACTATTCTAAGAAAATTATTGGAGGCCTGTACCGCCGGGATGTCGCCGACCCGGCCCGGGCCGAAGCTCACCCGCACGTCGCCGCTGACGCGCTTGAGGGAGGGAGACACGCCGCGGATGTCCCAGAGCAGGTCCACGTTGTTGAAGGCGAAGTTCTTGTGCGCCACGGAGCCGATGGTGATCTGCCCGACCGTGTCCGGGAAATTCCTGGGGATGGCGTACTTGAAGGTGCGCAACCAGGTCCGCGGCCGGTTCGCGGACGCGCCGGTGCCGGCGGGGCTTCCGATACCGCCGGCTTGCGCCGTGTGCGTGGAAACCTTGGCCGCGATCTCGCTGATCAGAGCCTGGGCCTCCTCCCAGCGCACCCGATCCACCGAGCCTTGGATCGCCACCTCCTTGGGGTCCTTGAGGTCGCGCACCCTGGCCTTGAGGGAGACCCTGGAGTCGAGGAAGCGCAGGGCCAGACGGTCCAGCCGCAGGTCGTCCTTCTTGAGGCTGGCTGCGACGGAGAGTCCCGAGAAAGGATGGGAGTAGAAGCGCCCCTCGCCGCCCGCCACCGAGAGCGAGACGTCATCGAGGCCCTCCGATGCCACCAGCGAGACATCCCCCCCGTCGATCGAAAAATCCCGGAAGCGTCCCGCGGCGCGGTTGACCTTGAGGCTGCCCTTGCGGACCTCCAGCCGGCCCCAAGGGCCGGCCACGCCGATGTACCCGCTGAGGATCCCCTTGAGGCCTAGGCGCCGCCAGGGCGGATAGGCGTCGCCGGCCTGGCTCAACGGGAACTGCGCCACGCTGACCTCGGCCTTGAGGGTCGCCGAGCTGAAATCCACCAAGCCCATGGCGCTGGCGGAGAACGGGGGAGCGTCCACGCGCAAACGCCGCACGCGCAGACGCCTCGCGGCCGGGAAGGCGGCGCGCAGCTGCCAGCGGCTCGCGGGCAGCCTCAAGTCCAGCTCCCGCCCCAGGAGCCGCCGCCACTCCTCGGGCCCGAGGGCCGGCAAAGACACCGCCAGGTCCAGGTCCGACGGCGGCAGCCCGGTGGCGACGCCCGAGCCGCGGACCTCGAGGCCGTCCACCGTGAGAGCGACGCGCTTGGCGCGCAGGTAAGCCTGGCCCCAATCGAGACCAGCCAAGGACGCCTCGCCCTCGACGGCCAAACGGTTCTTGACGGTGCGGCCGCGGAAGCTGCTGGAATTATCGCAGGCGGCCGCGAAGGAAAAAGGCCGGTCCAGGGCGAACCGGGAGACCGCCAAGCCGACGTTCTCGAAGCGGTATCTGCTGTCCTTGAGCCGGTCCTCGACCGTGATCAGCCCCTGGTCTATCTTGGTATGCTCGGCGGCCAAGGAGAGGGGCAGCGAGAAGCGGCCCAGGGGCATGGCCCGCGCGGCGTGCGTGGAGGTGAAGATGTCGGCCAGGTTCCAATTCCCGGACGCGTCGCGCACGAGCTGGATCGAGGGCGCGACCAGCCTGACTTGGTCGAGCTCCAGACGGCGCTGCAGCAGGGCCGAGAGCTTCACCGTCACCAGGACCGTCTCGCTGGTCAGCAGGTACTGGCCCGGCATGTCCAGCCGCTCCACCACGCGCAGCCCTTTGAGCTTGACCCCGTGCGGAGCCAGGAGCACCTTGTCGATCTGGACTGGACGGTGCAGGAGGTCCTGCAGCTGGTCCACGAAGACCGAGCGCACACGCTCCTCGTTGAAAGCGGCGCGCAGGCCCAGATAGGCGGTCGCCGCCAACAGCACGGCGAACAGCAGGCAGAGCCCCAGACCCCGGAGCACGGCATGGACGAGATAACCCAAGCCCTTCCAGGAATAGTAGAAGAAACCGCCTTTGCCTTTCCGGCCCATAGGACTCGCCGGTCATTCTACCAAATGCGCCGTCGCGCCCGGTCCCCGCCTCTGTAACAATTCCGCACTTGCGCGGAATGGGTCCGTCTGTTATATTATCGGGATAATTTCATGCAACTCATCTGGGCATCGATCTTGAGCCTGGGGCTCTGCGGCGCGGTCGCCGTCTCAGCCCAGCCCCGTAGCGCCGCGCCTGCGGCGGTCCAGTTCCCCAACGCAGCAAGATCCGGCAGTTGGGGGTTCCGCCCGTCTTTCGGCCCTATGGAGTTCCAATCCCTCCTCCAGCGCTTCGTCGACGAGCAGTATCTCAAGAGCTTCCGGCGTCTGGGGATCGAGGATGATTTCGACCATGGGCATCTCCTCTTCGATGCCCGGTCGCCCCAACGGCCCGTCGCGATCCTCTACCACACCCAGGAACTCAGTTCGGACTCATCCCTGGACCCGCGGGCCCGCAACTGGCTCCAATGGGTCGACCGGGGCACGGTGGAAGACGCCTCCCGCTACGAGCGCAAGACCTACCCGCATTCCGCGTCCTGGGACTGGTTCCTCCAGAGGGAGCTGGCGGCCCTGCGCCAGCGCCACACCATCCTGGACAAGATGCTCGACCCGGCCCTGCTCGGCGTCGAGGTCTCGCAGAGCCGCCAATGGGTGTTCACCCGCGTGGGCTGCGGCGTCGCGGATGCGGCGCCCGGCTCCGACCTCATCCGGGTCGTCCTGCCCGCCGGACCGGCCGTCTGCCTGTCCCTCAGCCAGTCCTGACCCGCCCCTGCGCTTGACGAGGACTTGACCCGCTGCAGCCATACTATCCCTGATGGACACCAAAGGGGAGGTGGCCGCCATGACAAAAAGCTCGCGCCCGGTTCTGGCCCTGGCCGCCGCGCTGCTGGCCGCAATGAGCGCGGCCTGCGCGACGGTGTCTCTGCGTTCTCCGGAATCGCGCCGCGACTTCGCTGATTCCGTCATCGAGAACTGGTCCAGCTATTCCCGGCTGCAGGCGGCCAAGCTCATGCAGACTTACGGGCCGCCCGACCAGGTCAAGCACGCCGAGCTGGTCTGGAACGACAAAGGCGTCTGGCGGAAGATCCGGGTCTGGGACATCACGCCGTACTATGATTCGGATGTCGGAGCCCCGAACCTGGAACAGACCATCTCCTACCCTGTCCTGCCCGAACTCCGCGGGCAGCTGGCGTCCTTGAACGGCAAGCTCCGGGTCTCCACGGACGGGACCGAGCTCTCGGCGCGCGGCGCCAGCGAGGAGAGCATCCTCTTGACGCTGAACCTGGCCGATGAGATCGTCCTGGGCCGCAGGACGCCGGATGAGGCGAACCGGTTCTACGCCAGCACGCTCGAGCTCTCACTCTCCGGGAAATCCTCGCCGTATATGGAGCGGCTGCTGTTCAGCCCGGCTCCCCTTTCGGAGAAAAGGCCCTAGCGCCTCAGCCGGCGCCCAGGAGCATAGCCGCGGCGGCCGCGGCCACGGGCATCCACAAGTTGTCGTTGAAGAACCGTGTGGTGGGCAGCAATTCCACGATGGTCGCCGCGAGCGCCGCGCCCGTCGCGGCCGCAGCCCCGAGGCCGGCCGCCCAGCCGACTCCCAGACAGACCAGCAGGCAGGCCAGGCTGCCTTCGACCGTCTTGGCCGAACCCGGCAGGCGGTGGCGGCCCCAAGCTTTGCCGGCCAAGGCCGCGGCCGCGTCGCCCAAAGCCAGACACAGCAATGCCGCAGTCACCACGCGGGGCCGGCCGCCGGCGATGAGGAACGTGGCCAGACAGCCCGCCGTGGTGTGGAAGATGCCGGAGTAGGAGCGGTGCTCGGTGTCACGGATCATGCCCTGGAAGAACCCGGTCAGGACCCGGTTGAGCCGCTCGGAAAGGAACCGGCCGGTCTCCACGCAGGTCACCAGGCCCAGCCAGGCGGCCAGGAGGACGAGCACCCGCGGGCAGCCGATGAGATGGTAGGCGGCCAGATAGACGAGCGAAAGCATGTGGAAGGCCTTGCGCCCCAACTCCCTTCTCAAGTCGGTCATGGGCGGTAGCCTTTCCGTATCGGACCAACGAACCATTTGAGGGACCGGTAGCTCCCGGCCCAGAAATCGGCCGAAAGGTGCAGGACTTGCCGCAGGGGCCCGGCCACGGCCACGGCCCGCGGGAAAAGCGCCTTGGTCAGCGCCATGACGACCAGTCCGTTGCAGAGCGCGATGACAGCCAAGGAGAAGACCAAGCCTCCCGCGACGGCCAAGTCCGGCTGCCGCCGCTGCCAGAGGCACTCGGCGGTCATGAGCAGGTGTCCCGCCAAGGTCGCGCCCATGAGGGCCAGGAATCCTTCCAGCCCCAGGCGGCCCGGGGCCAGCCACTGGAGCAGCCGGTAGCCGACCACCACCAGGACCGTGTAGATGGGCACGCAATAGGGCGCCAGCGAGATGAAGGCGCCGGACCGAGAGAGGTCCACGTGCCCGCCGTCGCTGCGGACCTCCATGCCGTGCACCTCAGCGCCTATGGACCAAGCGGCCAGGACATGGGTGAACTCATGCCCGAGCACATAGACCCAGCGCAGGGCCCTCAAGGCCCGCGCCCCGGCGGCCCGGCCCCGGCTCTGCGCCGCCAGCCCCAGCAGCCACAGCCCGGCGGCGGCTCCGGCGCCCGCCAGGAAGGGCCAAGCCGAGGGCGCGTGCGCGAAGACCGCGCCCAAAGACTGCGCCGCGGCGAAGACCGTCAAGGCCGCGGTCGGCAGCAGGGCCAAGCCTAGGATGAGGCGGATCACTCCAGCATGTGATCCTGGTGGGAGATTTTCTTGGCGTCGAGCTCTTTTCTCCAGAGCTCCTTGGCCGCCGCCATCTGCCGCCGGCAGCGGATCACCCAGCGGCTCTCGGGCGGCGAGAAAAGCTCGACGCCGGTCCGGAACCAGACATAGGCGTACTTGAGCGAGCTTTCCTTCATGGCCTCGTCGCGCTCGAAGCGCGCCAGGGCCAGCCGCGCATCGAGTTCGGCCGGGGTGATGCGGCCGACCTGCCGCTCGCCCTGGAGGCGCGCCTGCCTCTCGGCCAGCATCCGGTCGAGGTGAGCCGCCTTGAGCTCGGGACGGCGGTCCCATTCCAGATACTTCTCACCCTCCAGATAGGCCGATCGGGCGCGCAGCCAGACGTCGGCATAGGCCATTCCGTAGACGGCCAGCACGCAGGTCAGGAGGGTCAGCAGCCTGCGGCGCAGCTCAGAACCCACCGGTCATGGGGCGCCCGCGGGCGGTGCGGTCGATGGCCGGAGGGCGGGTCTGGAGTATGCTGTGGATGAGGGCGGAGAGGGCCGCCGGGCGCATGGGCTTGATGAGGAATTCCTTGACGTTCGGCTCCCGGCGGACCATGGCGACCTGATTCTCGTCCAGATTCCTCCCGGTGATGACGATGATCGGGATGCCGCCGTTGCCGGTCGCCTGCAGTTCCCTGAGCACCTCGTAGCCGCCCTTGCCCGGCAGCATGAAGTCCAGCAGGATGAGGTCCGGCATGAGGGCCTCGGCCTTGCGCAGGGCCTCCGGTCCGTCCACGGCCCGATCGGTCCGGAACCCTTCCTGGCGCGCCACGTGCTCGAGGATGTCGAGCACGTCCTCGTCGTCGTCCACCAGGAGTATGAGCTTCTCCTTGGGGTCGCTGAGGACTGGTTCGGGCCGGCCTTCCTCGTTTTCCATCTCAAGCTCCGCCGGCGGCGCCGCTGAATTCCGGGGGGTGGGTCTTGAGAATCCTGTGCAGGGCCATGGCCAGGACCACGGGCTTGAGAGGCTTCTCCATGAAGTCGATGACGTTGGATTCCTGGCGTATCATCTCCACCGTGGTCCGGTCGGTGGAACGGCCGGTGATGATGAGGATGGGTATCCTCGCGGTCTCGCCGCTCTGCAGCTGGCGCAGCACCTCGAAGCCGCCGTAGCGGGGCAGCATGAGGTCCAAGAGGATGACGTCCGGCAGCAAGGCCTGGATCTTGTTGAGGCCCTCCTCCCCGTCGCCCGCCGTCTCGACGCGGAAACCTTCCTTCTTGACCACGAACTCGAGCAGGTCCCGGACGCTCTCGTCGTCATCGACGATCATGACAAGTTTGTCGGAACTCTTGGCTAGGCCTTCCCCATCGGTCATGGCAGCAATTAAACCATTTGGAATCCGGTCGTTCAAGCGAGTTGGACGGGACGCCGCACGACGCGCGAAGTCAGAGGACCTCGATGATGACGAACTCCTCCAGGGGTTCCCGGCTGAAGGTGAAAGGCAGGAACCCGGAGATGCTGGAGTAGAACCCGCCCTCGCCCCCCCAGCCGCTGATCAGGCGCAGGGGCAAGGCGCAGTCCACCCTCAAGGTGAGGACATTGCTCAAGAGCGGCCGGCGCGGCGGCGCCAGACGGAGGTTGGTGCGGGAGGACACCACGACGTCCCCGCGCGTCAGGTAGCGCGCGGCGACCTCTGCGGCCATGGCTTTCTGCGCCCCCGCATACCGCCAATCGACCCAGGCCACAGCCAGGGCCAGGGAAAGCGTCACGGCGAGGGTGGCGCCATAGAGCCGCGCCAGGACTCGCCGGGGCAGGCGCGACTCAAGACCGGCCGCCCCGGCGAAGACCATCGGCGGCAGGAGGAACAAGACGGTCCTCGCCATGATGCTCCAATACGAGAAGGCCACGGCGCCCGCCGAAACCAGCCAGGCCGCCCAGAGGCCCCCCCCCCGCGCGCGCCCGGAGCCGGGGCCCAAGACCTGCGCGAAGGAGCACACCGCGCCCCACGCGAAGAACGCGCCCATGAGCCGGTCACCGAACCTCACCCCGGGCGCCAGATCGAGCCACGGCGAGAACAACGCCGCGGCCACAGCCGCAGCCGCGGCCCATAGCGCGGTCCGGCGCCGCGAGCCCGGCTCGGCCAGGAGCGGCCAGGCCAGCGCGCCAGCGGAGCAGCCCCCGGCGCAGGCCAAAAAAGACCGGGTCCGATGAGACCAGTGGGACCAGAAGGAGTGCGCCGCCCCGCCGGAGACGGCGCCGACCCCGCGCAGGACCGCGCCGCCGGTGGCCAGGTCGCGGACCAGGAAGCCGCCCAACCCCAGCAGCGCCAGACCGCAGTAGCCGGCGATGCGGCGCGCGGACGCGCCCCGGCTCCAAAGGAAGAAGGCGGCGACCGGCAGCAGGAAGACCGCGAGGTATTTGGACAGGAGGGCCGCGTCCAAGAGCAAGGCCGAGGCCACCAGCCAGCCGGGACTATCCTCGTCGCATCCGCGCACCAAGGCGTAGAGCGCGGCGAACCCGAAAGCCGCGGCCAGCTTCTCGGTCATGAGATGATTCATGTTGATGAGATAGGCGGGAGAAGACAGCACGATGAGCGTGGGCCATAGGGGCCTGGCCAGGAAGCGCGCCGCCAGCAGATAGAGCGACAGGGCCGCGACCAGGTCCAGCGGGAAGAAAGCCATGCGCATGGGCAGTTCGCCGCCGCCCGTCGCACGAAGCGCCCCGGCCAGGAGGTAGAGCAGCAGCGGTGGATTGTTATTGATCCGGGGCCAAGGGGTGGCGCCGATGTCGCTGGCGGCTCCCCCGGGCAGCGGCCCCCAAGGCCGGCGCAGGATCTGCCCCGCCAAGTCCAGGAAGAACGGTTCATCGATGTGATAGGCCTTGGCCCAGAACGGCGCCATGATGAGCAATGTAAAGACCGCCACGACGAGGATGTCGCGCCTGCGCTCGCCGGACATGGGCTCAGAGGTAGGTCGCCAAGGATTCGAAGTAGCCCGCAGGCCAGGCCCGGCGGATCAAGGCCAAGGACCCGAGCAGGTCCCAAGTCCCGATCAAGAGGGCCGCGGCCCCCGCCGTCGCGCACAAGGCCAGTCCCGGCAGGCGAGTCGCCGGATCCGGGAGCTCGACCGCCAACAAGAGCGCGGCCGGCGCAGCCAGGGTCATGAACCGCGCAAAACCGTAGCAGGCCCACGGCCCGGCCAAGCAGAGATTGAAGGCCAGGACGATCCCGAGCCAGCACACCAGGGCCCATTGACTCGACCGCAGGCGGACCCAGGATGCGGCCAGGACCGCCGCATAGAATCCGACGGAGGCCGCCAAAAGCCCCTGGCGAAGCCGGACCGGCCCCGGGAAAGGCCACTCCGAGGCGAACAGGCCGCGCGCCAAGGCCAGGCCGGGCAGCTGCAGCAGGGGACCTCCGAAGATCTCCCTCTGCACGCGCAGATTGATCCAGGGTTCGTGGAAGCGCAGGCCCAGGTAGCCCTGCATGAGGGCCAAGGGCAGGACGCTGGCCAGAAAAGGCAGGAACATCCTCAGCCCGCGCAGGCCGTGCCTCCCGACCAGGACGGCGCCCATAACGAACAGGATCAGGAAGCCGGATTTCTGAGTGACCATGACCAAAGACGCGAAGACCACGGCCCAGACCATATCCTCGGCCAGGAACCGGTCGAACGCGGCCAGGAAGAGGCATACGAACACGGGTTCCACGAAATTCAAGCTCCCGGTCAGCACCCATGTCGGCGGGAAGAAGATGAACAGCGCCGCGGCCAGCAGGGGCCGGGAGCTCCGGGCGCAGGCTAAGCGATAGAGCAGCACCACGGAGAGGGCGGCCGCGACCTGGGAAACGGCCAGGGCGCTGACCCGGCTGTCCCGGATCACGAGGGCGGCCAGACGGATGAGGAGCGGATAGAATGGGAACCAGCCGGTGAAATACTCGGAATTCCTGAAGGCCGGGAATATCTCATGGATGCCGACGTAGAGCTGCGGATAGGACTTGGAGATGAGCAGGTAGACATGCCCGTCATAGTAGAGGGCCAAGTCGCGCCAGGGCAGACCGGAGACCGCGCTGGCCAGAGCCAGGAACGAGACTCGGAACGCCAGGGCGAGCAGGAATAGCCCGGCCCAGCAGGGCCGCGGATGCCCGCGGGCCCAATGTTCGAGCCTGGCCCAGGCCCCGCTGGCGGGGACCGGCGGGGAGCCGGATGGCACTAGAGATTGGTCGTGACCAAGGTCTCGGTGGCGTCTACGCCCTCGACTCCCCGCACCTTGCTCACCACCAGGCCGCAGAGCTTGTCCATGGTGTCCGCGTCGGCGGAGAGGATGCAGTCCCAGCCGCCGAAGACCATGAACACGTCCGTCACCCCGGGCACGGCCCGGATGCTCTGGATGGCCTTCTGCTCCTTGCCCGGCGCCAGCTTGCAGAGAACGAATGCTTTCATGTCATCTCCTCCTGTTCCAAGAATCAGACGCGTACTTCTCCGCGAGGGCCTCGGCCGCCGCCAGCCATGACCCATCCACGCTGAAAGTCAGCGGCCCCCACTCGCGGGCGAGTCCCTCTCCCATCGCCGCCTCGAGGCCTTCCCGGCCAGCCGCCCGCAGAGAGCCTTGATAGAGTCCTCGCCCGAGCCGGCGGCGCAGGGCGCCGCCCAGCAGCTTGCGGCCGCTACCGTCGACGATGTCGAAAGCCTCGGGGCCGGCGAAGCAGCGGCTCTGGCGCTGAGCCGCGGGCGTTTGCGCCATGACCGCCTCCAGCCCCAGCCCCTGCAATCCCCCCAGCACCCCGCGATGGATGCCCTCGTAGACGCGCAGGGGAGGACTCAGGCGTGGCCAGGGGAAGACCATGGAGAAAGTCAGGTCCCCGTCGTGGAAGACGATGCCTCCGCCCGTGGCCCGCCGCACCGTCTGGGAGGTCGGGATGCCCGCGGCCTGCGCGGCGGCCGAGGCCGTGGCCCAGTTCTGGCTATAGCCGAAGGTCAAAGCCGGGCCGGCCCAGCGGAAGAAGCGCAGTACGACGCTGCCCTCCGGGCATAGGACCAGCGTCGCCTCATCAAGCGCCATCTGATGAGGGGCGTCGAGGACCGGGCCTAGGACTCGCGTGGCGAGATGCAACAGAAATTGCGGTCGCCGAAGGCGTTGTCGACGCGGCCCACGGCCGGCCAGAACTTATGCTCGCGCAGCCAAGGCGCCGGATAGGCCGCCTTCTCCCGGGAGTAGGGATGGCTCCAGGAGTCCGCGCACACCGCCGCGGCCGTGTGCGGGGCGTTCTTGAGCGGGTTGTCGGCCCGGTCGGCCTTCCCGGCCTCGATCTCGCGGACCTCGGCGCGGATGGCGAGCATGGCCGCGCAGAAGCGGTCGAGCTCGGCTTTGGACTCGCTCTCGGTCGGCTCGACCATCATCGTACCCGAGACCGGCCAAGACACGGTGGGCGCGTGGAAGCCGTAGTCCATGAGCCTCTTGGCCACGTCGTCTACGGTGATGTCAGCGGCCTTGAGCTGGCGCAGGTCGATGATGCACTCGTGGGCCACCAGGCCCGTGCGGCCCTTGTAGAGGACCGGGTAGGCGTCGGCGAGCCTCTGGGCCACGTAGTTGGCGTTGAGGATGGCGACGCGCGAGGCGTCGGCCAGGCCCTGCGGCCCCATCTGCGCGATGTAGGACCAGGCGATGGGCAGGATGGAGGCGGAGCTGAAGGGCGCCGCCGAGACAGGCCCGATGCCGGTCCCCCCCTCCGGGGCCAAAGGCGCGCGCGGCAGGTGCGGGGCCAGCGCCTTGGACACGGCGATGGGGCCCATGCCCGGGCCGCCGCCGCCGTGCGGGCTGGCGAAAGTCTTGTGGAGGTTCAAGTGGCAGACGTCCGCGCCGATGTCCGCGGGACGGCAGAGGCCGACCTGCGCGTTCATGTTGGCGCCGTCCATGTAGACCAGGCCCCCGTTCTTGTGGACGATATTGCAGAGCGACTGGATGCCGGCCTCGAAGACGCCGTGCGTGGAGGGATAGGTGACCATGATGGCGGCCAAGGTGGCGGCGTGGGCCTCGGCCTTGGCCTTGAGGTCCGCCAGGTCGATGTCGCCCTCGGCCGTGCAAGCCACGGGCACGATGTCCATGCCGGCCAGAGCGGCCGAGGCGGGGTTGGTGCCGTGGGCCGAGACCGGGATGAGGCAGGTCTTGCGCAGGCCCTGTCCGTGGTCTTCGTGGTACTTCCGGATGACCAGCAGGCCGGTGAACTCGCCCTGCGCGCCGGAGTTGGGCTGGAAGGACACGGCGTAGAAGCCGGTGATCTCGCAGAGCCAGGCTTCCAGGTCCTTGATGAGCTTGCGGTAGCCTTCGGCCTGCTCGGCCGGGGCGTAGGGGTGGATGGCCCCGAACTCGGGCCAGGTGATGGGGATCATCTCCGAGGCCGCGTTGAGCTTCATGGTGCAGGAGCCCAGCGGGATCATGGAGGTCGTCAAGGACAGGTCCTTGGATTCCAGGCGCTTGATGTAGCGCAGCAGCTCATGCTCGCAGTGGTAGCTGTTGAAGACCTTCTGCGTGAGGAACGGGCTCTGGCGGGCCAGGGCCGCGGGCAGAGCGGCCTCGGCCTGCAGCTCGCCGAGGGAGAAGCCGGTCTTCTTGCCGCCGTTGAGGGCCTCGAGGATCTCCTCGACGTCTCCCTCCGAGATGGTCTCGCCGAGGGCGATGACCAAAGTGGAGTCGTCGAGCTGGCGCAGGTTGATGCGCTCCAGGCGCGCCGCCGCGACCGCGGCCTGGACCTTCTTGGGGTCCGCGCTGAGGCGCACGGTGTCGAAGAAGGGTTCTGTGGAGAGCTTCCAGCCCAGGCGGCGGGAGCCCTCGGCCAAAAGGGCAGCCAGGGCGCGCAGACGGCCCGCGATGCGCTTGAGGCCTTCGGGGCCGTGATACACGGCATAGAACGAGGCGGCCACGGCCAGGAGCACCTGCGCGGTGCAGATGTTGCTGGTGGCCTTTTCGCGGCGGATGTGCTGCTCGCGGGTCTGCAAGGCCAAGCGCAGGGCGGGACGGCCTTGGGCGTCCTTGGAGACCCCGATGATCCGTCCCGGCATATGCCGCTTGTACGCGTCGCGGCAGGCCATGTACGCGGCGTGGGGACCGCCGCAGCCCAGGGGCAGGCCGAAGCGCTGCACCGAGCCCACGGCGATATCCGCGCCGAACTCGCCCGGGGCCTTGAGGAGCGCGAGGCACATCGGGTCGGCGGCCACGACGACCAGGGCGCCGGCCTTGTGGGCGCGCTCGACGAAAGAGGCGTAGTCGCAGACCTTGCCGTCGGTCTGGGGATACTGCAGCAGGACGCCGCAGACCTTCTGCCCGAAGACGAACTGGTCGTGGTCGCCGACGATGACCTCCACGCCGACGGCCGCGGCGCGGGTCTTGACCACGGCTATGGTCTGGGGATGGCAGCCTTCGGAGACGAAGAAGGCCTTGGCCTCGGGGTCCGCGGCCAGGGCCTTGCTCATGGACAGCGCCTCGGCCGCGGCCGTGGCCTCATCCAGGAGAGAGGCGTTGGCGACCTCCAGGCCCGTGAGCTCGCAGATCATGGTCTGGAAGTTGAGCAAAGCTTCGAGGCGGCCCTGGGCGATCTCGGCCTGGTAAGGGGTGTAGGCGGTGTACCAGCCGGGGTTCTCGAAGATGTTGCGCTGGATGGCAGGCGGTGTCACCGCGTCCTGATAGCCCATGCCGAGGCAGGAGCGCCAGACCTGGTTGCGGCCAGCTATGGCCTTGAGCTCGACGAGGGCCTCGGGCTCGAGCAAAGCGTCCGGGAGGTGCAGGGGCCGCTTGAGGCGGATCTCCGCGGGCACCGCGGCGTCGGCCAGCTTCTCAAGGGTCGCGTAGCCCAGGAGCTTGAGCATCTCGGCCGTGTCCTGCTGGCTCGGGCCGAGATGTCGCCGGGCGAAGCAATCCGCCGGCGGGACCGCCACGGCCTTGGCCTCAGTGGCCGGCATGGGCTTCGGCCGTATTGAGGAAGGCCTGGTACGCGTTCCAATCCATGAGCTTGTTGATCTCGCCGGCCAAAGTGGGCTTCATCTTGAACAGCCAGCCCTGTTCCATCGGGGAGCGGTTGACCACGGCGGGGTCCTTGGTCACGGCCTCGTTGGCCGCGGTGACCTCGCCGGCCACGGGCGCGTAGATGTCGAAGGCGGCCTTGACCGATTCGACGACGCAGCAGGCCTCGGCGGCCTTCAGCTGGCGGCCGGGCTTGGGGGGCTCGACGAAGACGATATCGGTGATCTCGTGCTGGGCGTGGTCCGTGACGCCGACGACCGCGGCCCCGCCTTCGAGGCAGATCCACTCGTGGGTCTTGGTGAAGCGGCAGTTCTCAGGCTTTGGCATTTTTGAGCTCCTTTGAGACGTAGAAAGGCATGCGCACGACCTCGGCCGGGACTTGACGGCCATGGATCTCGACTGCGGCCTGGGCGCCGGGTTTGAGGTCGGGCCGGTCCAAATAGCCCATCCCGATCCCGACGCTGAGGGTGGGCGAGAATGTGGCGCTGGTGAGGGTCCCGGCGGGCTTGCCGTCCACGAAGACGGCGTTGCCGGGCCGGGGCACGCCGCGCTCGCAGAGCCTGATGCCGAAAAGCTTGCGCTTGAGGCCTTCGGCCTTCTGCTTGGCGAAATGCTTCTTCCCGATGAAATCCCCCTTGTCGAGCTTGACGACCCAGCCGTAGGAGGCTTCGTAGCTGGAGTGCTCCATGTCCACGTCCGAGCCGTAGAGCAGGTAGCCGGCCTCCAGGCGCAGAGTGTCGCGGCAGCCGAGCCCGCAGGGCTTGACGCCCAACGGCGCGCCGAGGCTCATGAGGCGCTCCCAGAGCTGGGCCGTGAGCGCCGCCGGGACGATGAACTCGCAGCCTTCCTCTCCGGTGTAGCCGGTGCGGGTCACGATGCCGGGCTGACCCAGGACGTCGGACTCGACCGCGGTGAACCGCCCCGGAAGCTTGGCCACTGCGGGCCATTCCTTGGCCACCAGCTCCAGGGCCTTGGGGCCTTGCACGGCGATCATGCCGTAGTCGTCGCTGACGTTGGCGAGCTGGACCTGGAAGCCCTGGGCCTGCTTCTGCAGCCAGGCGAAGTCGTTCTCCAGGGTGGCGGCGTTGACCACGAGGAAGTACTTGTCCTTGCCCAGGCTCGAGATGATGAGGTCGTCCACGATGCCCCCATCCGGGTTAGGCATGTGGGAGTAGATGGCCTGGCCGGGGCCTAGGCGGGCGATGTCGTTGGTGTTGGTCTTCTGGAGGAACTCCAGGGCCTGGGGCCCGCGGACCCAGATCTGCCCCATGTGGGAGACGTCGAAGAGGCCGACGCCATTGCGCACGGTCTGGTGTTCCTTTAATATGCCTTCGTATTGGACAGGCAGCTCCCAGCCGTGGAAGTCGACGATGCGGCCGCCGTATTTCTTGTGGGTCTCGTAGAGCGGGGTCCTGCGGGCAGTGGTGGTCGAGGTCATAGGCTAAAAATAGCAAATTGCCGCGAGCCCTTGCCAACCAGCTGACCCTTGACTATCCCTGACCCACCTGCAATAATCACAGTATGGAAGAAGAGGCTCCTCGCCGCAGCAGCAAAGGCATAGCCGTCCTGGCGGTGCTGGCTGTCGCCGGGTCGGCCGTGGGCGTCATGATCTACCAGCTTACGCAGAAGGAGAAGCCCGCGGCGGATATCGCGGGGTTCGACATCTCCAAGACCCAGGAGAGCCGCCCGGCGCCGTCCTCCGCCCAGGCGCTGCCGGGAAGCGCTGCGCAGACCGACCGGACCATGTTCCAGACCGAAGACCTGGGCAAGATGCGCTTCGGGGTCGGAGGCGGGAACACGGCCAAGGCCATCGCCCAAAAGGCCGCGGACAGCTTCACCGCGGCCTGCCGCAAGGCGGAAGGCATGGTCCAGGCCCTGGCCATCTCCTACACCAAGCGCTATCCGAGCATCTCCAAGCTGGGCCGGGACTGGATGGGCTATCCGGACCTCAAGAAGCTCAACGACGACTACATGCGCGACCATGATCCGGTCGCGTTCCTGCACGGGACGGCCCAGTCCAAGAACTTCGCGAAGTTGCTGGTGAAGTACGCCGCCGACCCGGCCGTGCAGTCCTTCGTCAAGGAAGGCATCGTGAAGGCGCCTGGCGACGTGACCTCCTCCGCAATGAGCCTGGTCAAAGAGGACAACTCCGTCAAGACCGTGGTCTCCAACGCGGTGTCCGCTTTGGGCCTGCCTCCGGTCCTGACCGCCCCCATCTTGGAAGGAGGCAAGGTCGACGAGAAACAGGTCATGGGGCAGATCATGCAGGGCAACCCGGGCCTGCAGGGCGCGATGCAGGACCCGAACGTGCAGAAGGCCCTGCAGCAGCAGCAGCAGGGCGCTGCCCCCAGCGGCCGCCGCTGAAATAAAAGGGACCCTCCCCCATAGTAGGGAGAGGGTCTCTGGACGGAGCCGCAGCCCCGATGCTCCTAGCCCGCCGGCGACCGACTACTGGTTCCTGACGCAGTACGCGCTGGAGCCGGTGCCCACTTGGTGGTAGCCGGAGGAGCAGTTAAGCCCGGTCGATGTGTTGGAATTGCAGTTGGAGCTGCTCGAGGAAGAAGATCCCCCGCACCCGCCGCTCTGCTGGCATGGGTCGCTGGAGCAGCTTATGGCCCCCATCAACATGACGAAGAACGCCGCAGCCATCAGTCTCTTCATATGAGTCCCCCAATCACATTCGTAGTAGTAGTTTAGGGCCCGAAAGCCCGGCTGTCAAGAGGTTTCTCCTATTTTTATTGATTTTTTATCGAAAGGGGCCAGCCGTTGACGCGCTCTCGGCAAAGAAGTAATCTCTAAATATGGCACATGTTATCACCGGGATATGCCTGGGGGAGACCTATGCGCGCTGCGCCGGGGTCTGTCCGGTCGACGCCATACACCCGGGCATCTTTAAAGACGAGCCTTTCATGGCCATCGATCCGGAAGCCTGCATCGATTGCGATGTCTGCACCCCGGAATGCCCCATCGGCGCCATCGTCGGGACGGTGGATGCCGAGCCCGCTTGGACGAAGATCAACGCCGAGCTGGCGCCCCAGTTCAAGAAGAACCCCCCTCTCACTCCCAGGCCGGCCGACGAGCCGCCGCGCAAGCCCGGCCACAAGCTGGTCCGGTGAACCACACCTGGGTCCTGCGCACGCCGGGAGATGCTGCCGCCTACTCCAGCGAGGGGTGCGAGCGGCTGCCTTTCGCGCAGGGCGTGTTCCGGACCCGGCGCGCCAGGGCCTGGATCGAGTCTTCGGTCCTGGAGGCTCCCGCTCCCTTCGACGACGTGGTCGGGTCCTGGAATGCGGACCTGCCCCCGGGCTCCCGCCTCGGGTTGGAGGTCCAAGTTCGGCAGGAGGCAGCCTGGTCCTCCTGGTACTCTCTGGGCACGGCCCTGGGCCTGCCCGCCCGGCGTCTGGAGCTGCGCTCACCCGGACCCCAGGAGGACGCGCAAGGCCTGGTAGCGGCCGACACCCTCAAGCTCAAGTCGCCGGCCTGCGCCCTGCGCTACCGGCTGAGGCTCCTGGCCGCGCCGGGACGCCCCGTGGTCTTGCGCCAAGCCGCGCTGACGGTCTCCGCGCCCGGAGCCCCGGCCGAGCCGCCGCCCTTCCACGCGGGCCCTTGGATCCGCCGGCTCAAGGTCCGGGGCCGTTCCCAGTTCACCGCGCCCGAGGCCTACCGGCATGACATCTGCAGCCCGACCTCTTTGTCCACGGTCCTGGAGTATTGGGGGGTGCTGCGCAAGACGGTGGACATGGCCGAGCGGGTGCGCGACCGGAGCACCGGAGACTTCGGGAACTGGACCTTCAACATGGCGGCGGCCGGCGCCCTGGGCCTCGACGGCCTGGTGGCGCGGCTGGACAGCCTCGACGACCTGGCCGCGGAGATCGCCTCCGGACGGCCGGTCGTGGTGAGTCTGACTTTCGGGCCCGGGGAGCTGCCCAGAGCCCCGATCCGCCAGACCAAAGGACACCTCATGGTCGTGACGGGCTTCACCCGGAGCGGGGACGTCATCGTCATGGACCCGGCCGGCCGCACGGCCCGGCGCACCAGCCGGGTCTATGGCCGCCGGGAGTTCCACCGGGCTTGGCGCGTCAACAAGCGGGGTCTCACCTATCTCGTCAGCCCCCGGGTCCGGAGGCGCTGCCTGACCGTGGGCGTTCCCGCGGCGGACCTCTGGGACGCGCCGCAGCCGCGCCGCACGAGCGGCCTGGATCTGCTGGCCCTGGACCACCATTCCCAGCTCATCTACGGAGAGCGGATCACCGTGCTCGCGGCGGAAGGCGCCTGGGTCAAGGTCCAGGCCGAGGAGCCGGCCCATCCCGGCCGCAAGGGCCGCTGGCTCGGCTGCACGGGCTGGATGAGGGCCGCGGAGCTGACCGCCGCCGCGCCGGTCTCGGCGGACGCGGTGGTGCGCACGCGGCAAGCCATCCTGAAGACCCCGGCCGGGCTGCTCACTCTCTCCGTGGGCACCCGCCTGCGGCGCCTCGGCGAGGCCGGAGGCGCGGCGCGGGTCAGGCTTCTAGACGGCAGCACGGCCGACGTGGCGACCGACGCCCTCGCCGCCGCGCCGATTCCGGCGGGCCAGGCGCGCCGCCCGCTGATCCTGCAGACCGCGGAGCTCTTCCTGGGGACCCGCTACTATTGGGGCGGCCGCTCGGGCGTGCAGGAGGAGCCGTCCATCGGAGTGGACTGTTCGGGACTGGCCTGCTTGGCCTACCGGGTCTGCGGGCTCGACCTGCCGCACAACGCGCACGAACAGCGCCTGCGCAGCAAAGCCGTGACTCGCCGGGGTCTGCGGCCCGGCGACCTCGTCTTCCTGAGCGCCGGCGCCGACTCCCGGAAGATCACTCATGTGCTGATCTACACGGGCGGCGACGGACTCATCGAAGCCCGCTGGACGGCCGGCCGAGTGCTGCGCTGCACCTTCGCCGAGCGTTTCGGGATGCCGCTCTCGGCCCTCGAATCCGGGCGGCTGGTGAAGGACATCACCTTCCCCCGCCCGCGGCGCCGGCGCGTCTTCTTCGGTTCCTACTTTTAGTAGAATAGCCGCATGTCTTGGCTCGTCCTGGCCCTCTGCCTGCTCGCGCCGCTGGGCCGTTGCGCCCCGGCGGCCGCCGGGGCCCTCTACCCGGAGCGCCCCACCGCTCCCATCGTCGTGGTGTCCCCCCCTGAAGGACTGAGCATGCCGCTGGCGGAAGGCGAGTTCATCCTCGGCTCGGTGTCGGATCCCACGGCGCCCTTCCTCATCAACGGCACGACCGTCGCGGTGCATCCCAATGGCGCGTTCCTGGCTTGGCTGCCGGTCAGCCCGGGGACCTTCACCTTCCGCTGCACCCTCAACCTGCAGAGCGGCGCCACGACCTTCCTCCGCAGCATCCTCGTGGGCCCCCCCCCGCAGCCGCTGCCGGCCAAGCCCCTCGCCGTGGACCCGGATTCCCTCTGGCCCAGGTCGGACGTGGGCCTGCGCCCGGGCGACTGGCTGACCTTCCGGATGCGGGCCAGCCCGGGCCATGCGGCACGCTGCCGCCTGGCCGATCGGCCCTGGCAGGAGCTGCGCGAGACCGGCCCCGGGACCTACGAGGGGCAGCAGGCCGTCGCCCCCGGCTCCGAGTCCGGGCCGGCCGCGGTCGAATGCCGGCTCAAGGACGGCTGGTCCTCGGCGCGGGCCCTCAGCCGCGGTCAGGCCGCCGTGACCTCGGGACCGCCCGCCATCGCGGTCGTCAAGGGCAGCGCCGTGCTGCGCACCGGGCCGGGGGCCGGCTATATGGCCTTCCCTCCGGCGGGCACCCGCCTGGTCACGACCGGCCGCCAGGGCTCGGAGCTGCGGGTGAGCCTGAGCCCCGCCTTGGAGGGCTGGATCGACGCCAAGGACGTGGATCTGCTGCCGGCCGGGACTCCCCCGCTTCGGGCCGTGGCCGACGCCATCCACACCTACGCCTCGGACCACGGCGCTTCGGTGCGCCTGGCGCTCAGCGAGCGCGTCGCCTTCACGGTGGACGAAGGCGACGACCCCTCCACCTTGACCCTGCGCCTGTACAACTGCGTGGGACACACCAACTGGATCGTCTACGATTCCGACGACCGATTCGTGGAGGAGGTGCGCTGGAAGCAGGAGGCCACGGGCGTGGTGGCGGTCCTCATCCGCCTCAACCCGGCCATGACCCTCTGGGGCTGGCAGGCCTCCTATGAAGGCTCCTCGCTGAGGCTCGACCTGCGCCGCGCCCCGGCCTTGGCGCCGGCTCCAGCCTCCCCGCTCAAGGGCCTCACCATCATCCTCGACCCCGGCCACATGCCCTCGGCCACCGGGGCGACCGGGCCTCTGGGCACCCGGGAGATGGACGCCAACCTCGCTATCGCGCAGGCCGCGGCCGCGGTCCTGGCCAAGCGGGGGGCCCTGCCCGTCCTGACGCGGGCCAGCGACGACGAGGTGGGGCTGGCCGAGCGGCCGCGCTTGGCCGTGGAGCGCAAGGGAGATATCTTCATCAGCATCCACAACAACGCGCTGGGCGACGGGGAGAATCCCTTCGCCCGGCCGCGGGGCTACTCGGTGTTCTATTACCATCCCCACAGCCTGGCCCTGGCCAGCGCCATGTACCGGTCCTACCAGGAGCGTTCTCCCCTGCCGGGAGAGGAACTGCGCTATGGGAATCTCCTCGTGGCGCGCCTTTCCGCCATGCCGGCCATCCTGATCGAGAACGCCTACATGATCATCCCGTCCCAGGAGGAACTGCTCAGCGACCCGGCCTTCCGCGGCAGACTGGCCGAGGCCATCGCGGGCGGCCTGGAGTCCTACCTAGGCGCGCAACGGGCCAAGCAGCCCCGAGCCCCGTCCGTAAGGAAATCCGTCCGGACGGGACCGGCGGAACCTCCGATACCGCCGGCCAAGTCTCTGCCCAAGGCCGGGAAGAACGGCAAGAAGCCGCGGCGGCCTTCGGCCAAGAAGGCCCCGGCTCCCGCGACGAAGCATCAGCGGCAGCGGGCCGCGCTCGACGAGCTGCTCTCCGAACCCGCCTCCGGCGCCAAAGCGCCCCGCTGAACATGCGCTCCAAGACCGAATACCTCTTCTTCGAGACCCCCAAGCGCAGGGAGCTCGTCAACATCACGGGCCGCGTCGCGGAGATCGTCGCCGCGAGCCAGGTCCAGGAAGGCTTCTGCCTGGTCAGCGCCATGCACATCACCTCGGGCATCTGGGTCAACGACGAGGAGCCCGGGCTCAAGGAAGACCTTATGGAGTTCCTGGAGCGCCTGGCCCCGGCGGCTGACTACCGCCATCATGAGACGGGGGAGGACAACGGCGACGCCCACCTCAAGCGGACTTTGACCGGGCATCAGGTCGTCCTGCCCGTGACCAAGGGCCGGCTGGACCTGGGTCCGTGGGAGCAGGTCTTCTACGCCGAGTTCGACGGCCGGCGGCGCAAGCGGGTCGTGGTCAAGGTCATCGGCGAATGACGTTCTGGTGGCTCATCGCCATCCCCCTGCTCTGGCTGGGCCTGCGCTGGTTCGAGCGCATCAACCTATTCTTCCCGAGCCGGGACATGGAAGCCGACCCGGGCGCCCTCGGGCTGGCCTTCGAGGACCTGCGCCTCATGGCCGCGGATGGGACGTCTGTCCATGGCTGGTTCGTGCCTTTAGCGTCGGAGAGTCCGGTCGTGGTCTTCTGCCACGGCAACGCGGGCAACATCAGCCATCGCCTGGACAAGCTGGGAGCCCTGCGCCGCGCCGGAGCCTCGGTGCTCCTTTTCGACTATCGGGGCTACGGCCGCAGTTCCGGCAGGCCCGACGAGCAGGGGACCTACCTGGACGCGGAAGCGGCCTACCGCTGGCTGGCCGAGGAGAAGCAGGTCCCGGCCGGCCGCATCGTGATCCACGGCGAATCCTTGGGGGGAGCCGTGGCGCTGGAGCTGGCTCTGCGCCGCCGCGCCGCAGGCCTGGTGCTGGAGAGCACCTTCACCTCGGTGGTGGATATGTGCCGGCGGATCTTCCCTTTCCTGCCCGCGCAGCTGATCGTGCGCTTCCGCTATGACACCTTGTCCAAGATCCCCAGGCTGTCCTGTCCGTTGCTGGTCATGCACAGCCCGGACGACGACATCGTGCCTTTCGCCATGGGACGCCGCCTCTACGAGGCCGCGCCCGGACCCAAGGCCTTCCTCGCGATGAGGGGCGGACATAACGACGGGTTCCTGGACACGGGCCCGGCTTACGAGAAGGCTATCGCCGATTTTCTCTCGCCTCTGCGCTGAGAGGGATTTTGTTATAATCCCCCTCACCTCCATGGCCGCCAAGGACCTCAGGACGATAGTCGCCGAGATGGCCAAGGTCGACCCGGGCCAGGTCGGCCCGACCTTCTCGCTGCAAAGTCCGGCTTTCTCGAGCTCGCTCAAGAAAGCGGTGCTCGTAGCCTCCATACGTCGCAATCTGGGCGTGGACTGCATGCGGGCGGCCCTGGCCAAGGACTTCGCGGAGTTGGAACAGATGGTCCGGGCCGGGCCAGAGGCGCCGGTCGATCTTCCCGCCGCCGCTCCGCAGCCCTCGCCCGTCCCCCTTCCGGAGGGGGCGGCGGCTCAAGGACTCCGCTGCGGCATCGATTTGGAGCTGGTGGAATCCCTGCCCGAGGCGCCGGACTACCGCACGCATGATTTCTACGTGCGGAACTTCACCGAGGCGGAGCGCGCCTACTGCGCGGCCCAGAAAGACCCTCGCATGCACTTGGCCGCCCGCTGGGCGGCCAAGGAAGCCCTGCGCAAATGCGACCCTCTCCTGAGCGCCGAGCCCTTCGGCGACATCGAGGTGGTCCGGGAAGAGTCGGGACGGACCTTCTTCCAGCGGCGCTCCGCCCGCGGCCCGGCGCGCCTGCCTCACGCCGTCAGCCTGACGCACACGGCGCAGCTGGCGGCCGCCGTCGTCGTCCTGCCGGGACAGGACCGGCCGTGGGCCGCCTGGGCCCTCGCCGCGGTCTCGGCCCTGGCGGCCGCGGCCGCGCTCTGCCTCAGGAAATAGCTGGGCCTTTCGACCCAGCCCGGACTAGGCCCGCAGGACCTAGACAGGGTAGGCCCCAAGGTACTACAATTCCCCCATAGTGGAGGGACAATGATGAGAACCATGCTTTGCTCGGCTTTGGTCGCGCTGCTCGGCGCTCCGGCCTTGGCTGGAGGCCTGGAGCAAGCCAAGACCGATCTCCTGACCCCGGCCCTGTCCGAGGGCCTGGCCGCCATCAAGGCCGCCTCCCCCCGCTGGACCTCCGTGAGCATGAACGTGGACTCCAACGACCCGTTCTACGACGTGCGCGACATGTCCCTGCGCATCAACCTCAACGGGAGCAAGAGCGGCAACGCCTATTTCTCCTTCAACGGCAATGCGGGCGGCCAGTACCTTTACCTGAGCGCCTCCCCGTACAGCAGCCAGGATCCCCGCCAAGGCTACACTTTGAGCGGCAGCATGGTGAATCTGTCCATCAACCGCTCGGGCAGCAGCTACTCGATCAACGGCTGGGTGAACCACAAGAACATCTGGCTGCAGGCCACGCCTTACGCCGGCGGGGGCTTCAGCCTCTGGGGGCAGATGGGCCTGAACCTGAACGTCTCGGGCATGGGCCGGAGCCTGTGGGTGACGGGCAGCGTGGACCTCAACGAGTTCGACGAGCCGACCCTGGCGTCTCTGGGCGCGGCCCTGTGCGTGCTCAATTCCCTTCCGCCGCAGGCCAAATAGAGGTGCAACCTATGATGGCTTTCCTGCTCGCAGCAGCGCTGTGCCCGGCCTGGGCCTCCGGTCCGGCGCCCCTGAGCGACGCTCAGTTCTCTTCCGCGTTCCAGGGCATCCTGCAGGAGACCAAGGTCTCCGCGCGGAGTCTGGCGGCCGCCATCGACCACGACGATCTCCTGGACATGCTCAAAGACCGCGACCCCGAGGTGCGCAAGGAGGCGCTCAAGACCGCGCGCTTCGAGCAGGGCATCAACACGGATGTTCGCGACCGGGTCTTCGAGCTGGCCGGCGACACGCGCGAGGACGTGGGCGTGCGGCGCGAGGCGGTGCGGACTCTGTTCTGGGTCACGAACCTCAACGAGACGCGCGACAAGCTTCTGGACCTGGCGCGCCGCGACCGCGCGACTGCGGTGCGCGAGATGGCCTATAAGGCCCTTTACCAGTCCGCCTTCTCCTTCTCCGACATCCGCGACGCGGTGCGCGACGCGGCCCGCAGCGAACGGGAGCCCGCGGTGCGCAAGGCCGCGATCTGGGCTCTGTTCGACTGCACGGGGACCGCGGAGGTGCTCGACACGCTCAAGGACATCGCCAAGTCCGATTCGGAAGACGCGGACATCCGAGTCGAGGCGGTCAAGAGCCTGTTCCTGGCCATGAACCGCTCCGAGGCCAGGGACCTGGTGTTCGGCCTGGCCAAGGACCGCAGGCTGGACCAGGGTCTGCGCGTCACGGCCATCTACGCGCTCTACGCGGCGAGGAACCAGTGGGACGTGCAGGACGCGCTCAAAGACATGAGCCGCGAGTCCGACTCCGGCATCCGCGTGGCGGCGATCAAGGCGCTGGGCAACGACGACCTGTTCATGCGGTCCTATTTCCACATCGGCACGCACGTCAACGGCCACGTCTACGTCAGCCCCATAGAGAACGAATAGCCGGGGTCAGACCCTCACAAACTTCACAAACCGGCGGGGTCTACTAGGAACGCTGGGCGGAGAGCTCCTGGAGCCTGGTCCACACCTGGGGATGGCTCTTGAGCACGGTCTCCATATCCTGGGCGACGATGCAGAAAACCCGGCACTGCCCCTGGGCCACGGCGCTGGCTACGCGGATACCGTCGCGCAGCAGGGCCATCTCGCCGAAGATGGCCCCCGGCTCCAGGGTAGCCAAGGTGACCCCGGCGCTGCCGAAGGTCTTCGTGACGGCGACCTGCCCCGAGCACAGGATGTAGAAGTCCTTTCCCGTATCATCCTGCTCGATGATGTGCTCGTCGGGGGAGTAGGCGAGGAGGCCGCTGTTGGGGAAGACGGTTGAGACTTCGTCCGCCTTTATCTCCGGGGAGAGTCCCGCCAGGCGGAAAGCCTGCCGCAGGATCGCGACCGCGTTGTTGTCAAGATCGAGCTTAAGAGCCATGCTGGTATCCTCCGCACCACTTCGGATTATACCATAGCCCCCCGGCCGGCGAGGATTACTGGGAGCGCTTGGCGGCGAGCTCCTGGAGCATGGTCCCCAGGCGGGGATGGCTCTTGAGCACGGTCTCCACATCCCGGGCGACGATGCGGAAGACCTGGCATTGGGCCCGGGCCACGGCGGTGGCCACGCGTATGCCGTCGCGCAGCAGGGCCATCTCGCCGAAGACGGCCCCCGGCTCCAAGGTAGCCAAGGTGATCCCGGCGCCGCCGAAGATCTTCGTGATGACCACCTGGCCGGAGCACAGGACGTAGAGGTCCTTTCCCGCCTCGTCCTGCTCGATGATATGCTCGTCAGGGACGTATGCGAAGAGGCCGCTGTTGGGAAAGAGCCTCAAGACTTCGTCGGCCTTTATCTCCGGTGAGAGCTCCGCCAGATGGAAAGCCTCTCGCAGCATCGCGAGCGTTTCGCCATTGAGATTGAGCTTGTCAGCCATGATCGCATCCTCCCCCCGCGGCATGCTCGCAAGGCGTGCAGGCCGTCTCCGCAGACGGCTCGCCCAATGACATCAGCCAGTTGAGCGCCAAAGCCAGGACCGTGCCGAAGGCGATGCCCGCGATGTTGAGCCCCCCCACTGAGAACCCCTTGATGCCCAGGCCGGTGGCCACGATGATGGAGGAGCCGGCCACGATGAGGTTCTTCTGCCGGCAGAAATCCACCTTGGCGTCCACCCAGATCTTGGCGCCCATGATCGTGATCAAGCCGTAGAGCACCAAAGTCACCCCGCCCAAGACCGGGGCCGGTATGGACTGGATCACGGCGCCGAACTTCGGGCTCACGCCCAAGACCATGGCGATGCAGGCCGCCATGATGAAATTGGACACGCTGAACACGCGCGTGATCGCCATCACGCCCATGTTCTCAGCGTAAGTCGTCTGGGGAGTCCCCCCGCCCAAGGCCGAGACCAGGCTGGCCAGAGCGTCGCCCAGATAAGCCCGACCCAGGTGCGGGCTCAGGTCCCGGTCGATGCAGGTGGATATCGCCGCGATATGCCCCTTGTTCTCAGCCACCAGCACCACGAAGATAGGGGCGATGACCAAGACCGCGTTCCAGCTCCAGGCCGGGGTCTGGAAAGGCGGCAGGCCTATCCAAGAGGCGCTGTGGATGGCGGCTAAAGCTGCCGGGTCCAGCCGGCCCAAGGAGGCGGTCAGACCGTAGCCCACCAAGACCCCGGTCAGGATGGGCAGGAGCCGGATGAAGCCCTTGAGATACACCGAGACTAAAGCCGCGGTCAGGAAGGTGACGCCCGCGATGGAGAGGCGCACCAGGTCGTCCATACCCCGGATGGCGAAGCTCTCGTTCAAGGAGTTGGCCACCGCGGAGGACGCCAGGTTCAAGCCGATGATGGCGACCACCGTGCCCGTCACCACCGGAGGCATCAGCCGGTCCACCCAGCCCGAGCCCCACTTCATGGTGACCACCGCCGCCATGCCGTAGAGCAGAGCCGCGGCGGCGATGCCGCAGAGCGCGAACGGGATGTTCTCCGGCTTGCCGCCGGTCACGGCCAGCACCGGCCCGATGAAAGCGAATGAAGAACCCAGATAGCTCGGGACCTTGAAGCGCGTCACGAAAACGAAGATCAGGGTTCCGATTCCCGAGAAGAACAGCGCCACCTGAGGGTTGAAGCCCATGATGATGGGCGCCAGCACCGTGGCCCCGAACATGGCCACCACGTGCTGCAGGCCCATGGGGATGAGCCTGGCCAAGGGGATGCGGTCCTCCGGCATATAGAGCGGTCTGTTTTCCATGGTTCCTCATTGGGGCCGAGCGGCCCTCGCCGGGATACACGCTATCATACAACAACCGGCGGCGCGGTAGAGCTATTCGATCCTGCTGAAAACGATGTTCCCAACATAGCCCTCGGCCACGGAATGGGTATATTGGGTATTGGACTGGACCCGTACTCCCTGCACGGCCCCGGGCGCTTCGCCGAAAATGGTCCTATAATCATCGTAGACGTTCCTGCTGAAAGTGATCCATTTGCCTTCGTCGGCAGCCCCGGTCTTGACGGACATCACTTTTATCTTCATGTTGACGGGCCAGCCTATGGATTCGTCCGACACCGTCCCCTCGGGGGCATTCGAGTCCCAGACATAGCTGAGCGTCTTGCGGCCCGCGAAGGCGAGCAATAGCTGCAGGCCCTGATCATTGGCTCCTTTGTTCCTCAGGTCTCCTTGGGGCGGGAGATGCACGGCCTTCCATTTCCAGGCCAGCCTGCGATAATCGGCCACATTGACGTTGATCTGTCTCTCGACCGCGAATGACGAGTCCTTGCATACGAGGTGCAGCGCCTTCTCGCCGTTCTCAAGGATGTTTTTCACCTCGGCAATCCCGACCTTCACCTTGAGCTGCCAGGGCGCCGGCACCCCGTCGCTGCCGACAGAACCATCGAACCCGAGGAGCATGGCCATTTCAGCGGCCACGCCCGCGGCCACCGGCCGCCCCACGACATCAGGGATCACTGCCAGGTTCGCCGCAGGGACGCCGGACTGCAGTTGCTGGAAAGCGCTTCCCGAATTGACGGCGCTGGCCAAGCTGCCGCTCCCAGCCCCCAGACAGAAGGACGGAATCAGGACCATGGCCAAGCCCAGCGCTTTCCCTTTCACAAAATCTATTGGGCGCTCTTCAAGAACTGGACCATCGCCTGGCCCTGTCCTTCGTTCGGCCAGGTCTGGAGGCGGATCGATTCCAGCACGGCCTCCACATAGTGCCGACTTTCCCGCGCCGCCATGGCCACGGCGCGGTCGAATCCCTTCCGGTTCGGAGTATCCTTGTTCAGATCCTGATGGGTGCATTTCAGCGGAGGACAGTGGTCTATGGGGTAGTAGCCGGTGGTCAATCCACCTTTGTGCGTCTTTTGGTCGCAGGGGAGGTCCTGCGCAGGGTCCTGCAGGGTCAGCAGATCCACGGCGGCGTCGTCGCCGTTGCTCTCCACAAAATTCGAATGCGAGAAGAAATCCTGGGCTGTGTGGAGCGCGCGGCCGAGGTCGTCCAGAGCGGTCTTGCGGTCGCGGTTGGCGAGGGCGGCGACGATGCCGTCGCGCAGGTCGCGCAGCCTCCGGGAGCCCTGCGCCAAAGACTCGTTGTCGAAATGCGCTTCATCGACCAAGGATTCCTTGCCCGTGTCCGTCTTGGCGTTGCTCGCATTCACGACCGAGACGGAAGCCGCGTCGAACCCCAGCTCCGTGAGGACCCCGGTCGTTATCTGCTGGTGATGCACGACCTTGAATGCCCGGGCCGGCTGGGCGATCGCATTCAGTCCCCCCAATGCCACGGCCGCGCACAGCACCCGTCTGGTCATCTTGAGCATATATGGGATTGTAACAACCCGAACGTTCCTGGGCCTGGGTCGAGTGGGGCAACGACTGTCCGGATTAAGGCCTAAGGCATGATTACCGAATGACCCAATACCGGAGCCGGATAGCTAGGAATAAGAGCTGATCAAATCCCTCCTTGACAGATTCCGCTTCTGGGGATACTATTTCTTCTGTGGGAGGGTTTATGAGAACGAAAGCGATCCTGGGCCTAAGTCTGGTCCTGATACCGGCCCTATATTTGGCGGTGGCGCATAGAAATCATTTGAACGTCCCCTCCGACTTGAAAGACGCCCCGAATTCAGGCGAGTTCCGCGACCTGAGCGTCAAGGATGCGCAGGAGGCCGAAGGGATCGTCCCGGAAGTCGTCGCCCAGAGCCAAGAGAGCGCTCCCGCCTACTCCCGAGAGAATGACCGGAGATTGAACAAGCTGCCCGCCGGCACCCGCCTGCTCGCGCTGCGGGATATCGTCCTGCCCGCTGAGAACGTCTCGGTGGTCTTCCATCACGGCAAGATCCTTTCCACCCAGGAAGCGGCGGTCATCACCGGAGACAATGATGAGCCCATCTACGGCGAATCATTCTGCGAGCTCGCGATCAAGAAGGATCAGGGCTCCGGGGGACAGCAGTTCCTCCTGCGAGCGGGTGAAAGCATATCGGTCAAGAGAGACGATGAGGGCTCCCGGTATGCGATGGGCTACGCTTTGGCCGTGGAATCGCATGCCAGCATCCGGGAGTTCGGGTGCTACGCGTTCGTCAAGGAGCCCAAGAGGTTCGTGACCACGGCACTGATGGAAGAGCACATCAAAGGGATCCTGAGGGCCGTCGCTCCGAAGTAGGCCGCTTCAGACCCCGCGTCTGGGGCAGAGGACGTTCAGGGCGCAGCCCGGGCAGTCCGGGTTGCGCGCGAAGCACACCCGGCGGCCGTGCCAGACCATGGCTTGGCTGAAGAAGATCCAGTCCTTCTTAGGAACGAGCTTCATGAGATCCTGCTCGACCTTCTCCGGGTCGGTCTCATCGGTCAGACCCAGCCGGAACGAGACGCGCTTCATGTGCGTGTCCACCACGATGCCGCAGGCTCGCCCGTAGGCAGTGCCCAGGATCACGTTGGCCGTCTTGCGCGCCACACCGCGCAGTTGCAGCAGCTCTTCCATGGTGTCCGGAACCTTGCCGCCGTGCTCGGCCACGAGGATCTTCGCCGTCTCCTGGATGGACTTGGCCTTGGAGCGGAAGAAGCCCGTGGATCGGACGAGCCCCTCCAATTCAACGGTGTCGGCCCGCGCGTAATCCGCCGCCGTGCGGTACTTCTTGAAAAGGGTCTTGGTCACCACATTGACCCGCTTGTCCGTGCACTGGGCGGAGAGGATGGTCGCGACCAACAGCTCCAAGGGAGTCTTGTGGTCCAGCTCGCAGTGCGCGTCCGGATAGAGCCGGCGCAGGCCCTTGATGACGGCCGACACGCACTCGCTCGGCTTCATCGCCTATTCGTCCCGGCCCGCTTCGTGGACCTGGATGAAGCGGCGCAGGACCACCAGCCCGATGGGGGTGATCACGGCCATGAGGGCGATGATGAGCCACAGGGTCTCCGAGTGCCGCGGTCCGGTCGCCGGGCAATAGCGCGTCAGCAGGATGCCGGAGAGCGAGCCGGCCAGCAGCTTGGCCAGAAAGAAAGGCAGGAAGGAGAGCGACATGTACGAGGCTTCCTGCCCCTTGGGCGCGATGGCGGCCGTGTACTCGTAGAGCCGCGGGGTCCAGAACACCTCGCCCACGGAATAGATGATCACGTAGACGAAGATCATGACGTAGTAAGGGTTCACCGGCCCCGGCACGCCCAGCCAGCTCTGCGCGATGAGGTGCCCGGGCAGGCCGTCCGCCAAGGGCTGCCACCAGACGGGGGGCATGGCCATCAGGAAGACGGAACTTGCGGTCAGCGCGGTGCCGAAGAGCACCATGCGGTAGGCCGAGATCCTCTGGCTCAAGGCGCCCACGATGGGCACCAGGATGATGACCACGATGGAGTTCAGCGCCCACAGACGGCCGATGGGCGCGCCCGCGCCCAACTCGCGGATGCCGAACTTGGGATAGGTGTAGTACATGTGCAGCAGGACCAGGCGCACGCCCACGACCAGGGATATGAAGGCCAGGAACTGGTAGAAGGCGGGCTGCTTCCAGAGCCCGGCGAATATGCGCACCGTGTCGCGGAAAGCGTCGCGGGCCATCAGGCCGAGGGCCTTGAACACGTTCTCGCCCGGATACCGCGGCTGGTCCGGGGTGATCTTGACCCCCTCGTCCGTGGCTTCCACCCCCTCGCGCAATCCGAAGTACATGATGAGCAGGTTCGGGATGGTCATCAGGAAGCTGATCAAGAAAAGCGTACGGTAGGTGCTCAGATGCGCGCCCAGCACGGGCACCAGGTAGGTCCCGTATTCTCCCAGGCCCTTGCGCAGGTAATCGAAGAGCAGGCTGCCGATGAGGAAGCCCACGTTCATCATGGCGTAGAAGACGGAGAATGAGATGGAGCGCTGGGCCGTGGTGGAGTAGCGCCGCACCGCGGCCACCATCACCGGGGTCATCAGGGCCTCGCCCAAAGCCAGAGGCAGGAGGCCCAGGATGAGCACGGCGTGCCGGGCCGTCATGAAGGTCATGGTGCCGCGCGACAGGATGCACACGACAAAGCCCAGCAGGAAGGCCTTGCGCAGGCCGATGGCGTCCACCAGCGAGCCCACCATCACCGTGAACAGGGTCATGGCCGTGGACCAGGCGGTGACGATGAAGCCCGCGTTGGTGTCGGAGTAGCCCAGGTCCGAGGAGAGCCACAGCACCAAGGTGGAGTTCATGATGCCGTAGGCGAGGATGGCCAGGACCTTGGCGCCGAATATGATCCAGAGCTCGCGGACCGCGCCCTTGAGGACCAGGAACTTGCCGAGGAAGGACGTGGGAGCGCCTTGCGGTTCAGCCATCAGACCCCCTTCGCGTGGTTCACGACGAAGGGGATGTTAGCAATTTTCGCTACTTGCGGTGCTTGCCCTTGGCGCCCTGCGCCGGGCCGGTCTGCAGGAACAGGAACCGCACCGCGACGCCGTATCTCTTGGACAGCTCGGCCTCACGGCCCTTCAGGTACTCGGCAAGGTAGGGCTGGCGCCCCACGTCGAATGAGAAGACCACCTCGTCGAACTTGGAGCCGACGAACTTCTCGAGCAGGGCCCGGTTCTTCGTGTAGCAGTCGAGCTTGGCGAGCACCTTCTCCCGCAGCACGTCCTCGGGAGAAAGCGCGACCCGGGCGGACTTGGCCTCCACCACCGAGACCTTGCCGTCCGGCCCCTGGACCACCGCGTCGAGCTCGGTCACGTACATTCCCCGCTCGTCGAAGAGCTCCCGGCCGCTCTGCAGGATCTTATAGCCTGCGTCGAGGTAATGCTCCAAGGTCTTCAGCTCCAAGAGCAGGCCCACGTAGCGGCTGTAGATGACGCCTTCGATGATCTTGTCGAGGCCCTTGCCGCGGTACTTCTCGGTGAGGACGTTGAGGTCCGCGCGCATGGCCTCGGGGCTCGCCGGGGGCTTGACCAGGTCGTCGAGATACACGAAGCGGTAGCGCCCGCCCGAAGCCTTGGCCACTTCGGCCTCGCGGCGCTGCAGATGCTCCTTGATCTCCTGGTAGCCCCGCGTGTCGAAGGCCAGGATCACCTCGTCGAAGACCCCCATGGCCTTCTCGGCCCGGCCGTGGCTGGAGAACTGCTTGAGGGCGTCGTCGAGGTACTTGTCCACCCGGCGGGTGCCCTCGGCGATCTCCGACTGCGGGTTGGCGCTGTGGTGGAAATAGACCCGGTGCGTCTGGATGGCCACGTTGCGGCCGTGGTCCCTCATGACCCCGTCCACCCAGACCAGGCTCTCATCGAGGTGGGTGTTATGCTCCTCCACGTTGCGGCTCTGGGCGATGGCCTCCACGGCCTTGAGCTTGGACCAGACGTCTCCGTAGGCGTCGTCCATCACGTCCAGGCTCTCGCCCAGCTCCACCCGGCCCTTGAGCTTCTCAACGGTGCGCTGGATCTCTTTATAGTAAGCCGCGGCCTTGCCGAAGACGCCCACGCCTTCGTCGTTGACCAGGACTCCGCTGTCCAGGGACTTCAGCCCCTGGGAATCGTTCCGGCCTTCGTAGAGCCCCTGGATGACGGAGGCTCCGGCGGCGCCGGACGGGTCCGCCGCCTGCGCCTTGCCGTACTGGTCCAGCCCCTGCTGCAGGGTCTCGGTCAGAGTGGCGGGCGCGGCGACAGCCGGGGCCGCGGCCGGCGCCAGCGCGACGATCGCGGGCGTCAAGACCGGGATCGGGGTCGGGGCCAAGGCCGCAGCCGAAGGCGGGAGCAAGGAAGGCGCGGCCAAGCTCAAGGACGGAGCGCTCAGGCTCGGAGACAGGGCGGGAAGAGCGTAGACTCCATAGCCGGCCGCGCGGGGGGCGATGTGCATCTCGACCTGCACGGCCGAGGCCGGCAAAGCCAGGACCAAGGCGAGAGCCGCCGGCCCGAGGCGCCGAGCAACGAGGTTCATCGCCACTAGTCTAGCTCTCCCCTGGGGAAAAGCCTAGGTCTAAAAGGCATTTCCCGAGAAGGTATTGGGCCTAGCCCGTCTGGGTCTTTTCCCGCCCCGGCCGGGGGTGATTGTATTAGAGTTTCTAATAATTATAGAATCCGAAGACAAGACGCAGGTCGGACGCGGATGATGACGTCGGTCACGGCGGACGGACACGGCACTTTATAGAATCATGTGCCGCCCGGTGGGCGGCAAGGAGAACAAAACGCGATGCGCTGGCTCTTCGACTTCCTCAACTCGTCCATGGGCAAGAAGGTCACGGTCGGCTTGGCCGGACTCTGCCTGGTCGGCTTCCTGGTCCCGCACCTCTGCGGCAACCTCATCCTGTTCTGGGGCATGCCGCAGTTCAACGCCTATGCCCATTTCCTGCAGACCAACCCGCTCACACCCCTGGCCGAGCTGGGACTGCTGGCCATCGGCCTGGTCCACGCCATCGTGACCCTCTACGCGCGCTGGCAGAACTGGCAGGCCCGCCCCGTGGCCTATGAGATGAGCGTGTCCAAGGGCGGCCGCACCATCGGCTCCATCACCATGCTCTACACGGCCATCATGGTCGCGCTCTTCCTGATCGTCCATGTGGCCACCTTCAAGTACGGCTGGCGCAGCGCCTTCCGGGACGAGGAGCTCTTCCAGCGCGTCATGGAGTTCTTCGCCAATCCCTGGATGGCGGCCTTCTACGTGCTGGCCCTGGCCGGGCTGGGCCTGCACCTCAGCCACGGCTTCTGGAGCGCCTTCCAGACCTTGGGCCTCGACCATCCCAAGTACACGCCCTTGATCAAGATCGTCGGGGTCCTCTTCGCCATCGTGGTCGCGGGAGCCTTCGCCGCCATACCGATATGGGCCTGTTTCCTCGGAGGTGCACGATGAGCCTCAAACTCGACGCCAGGATCCCGGACGGGCCGGTCGCCCAGAAGTGGGACAAATACCGCTTCGACCTCAAGCTCGTCAACCCGGCCAACAAGCGCAAGTTCGACGTCCTGGTGGTCGGCACCGGCCTGGCCGGGGCCTCGGCCGCCGCCTCCTTGGCCGAGATGGGCTACAACGTCAAGGTGTTCTGCATCCAGGACAGCCCCCGGCGCGCCCATTCCATCGCCGCCCAGGGCGGCATCAACGCGGCCAAGAACTACCCCAACGACGGCGACTCGGTCTGGCGGCTCTTCTACGACACGGTCAAAGGCGGCGACTACCGCGCCCGCGAGGCCAATGTCTACCGCCTGGCCCAGGTCTCGAATTCCATCATCGACCAGTGCGTGGCCCAGGGCGTGCCCTTCGCGCGCGACTACGGCGGGTCCTTGGACAACCGCTCCTTCGGCGGGGCCCAGGTCTCCCGGACGTTCTACGCCCGAGGCCAGACCGGCCAGCAGCTCCTGCTGGGAGCCTACTCCGCGCTCATGCGCCAGGTGGGCAAGGGCCAGGTCAAGATGTTCCCGCGGCGCGAGATGGTGGAGCTGGTCGTCGTCGACGGCGTGGCGCGCGGCATCGTGGTCCGCAACCTGCTCAACGGCAAATTCGAGTCCTACGCCGGCCACGCGGTGCTCCTGTGCACGGGCGGCTACGGCAACACCTTCTACCTCTCCACCAACGCCAACTCCTGCAACGTGGGCGCGGCTTGGACCGCCTATAAGAAAGGCGCGGGCTTCGCCAATCCGTGCTTCACGCAGATCCACCCGACCTGCATCCCGCAGTCCGGCGAGCACCAGTCCAAGCTGACCCTCATGAGCGAGAGCCTGCGCAACGACGGCCGGGTCTGGGTGCCCAAGAAGAAGGGCGACAACCGGGCTCCCGGCCAGATCCCGGAGGACGAGCGCGACTACTACCTGGAGCGCAAGTACCCGACCTTCGGCAACCTGGTGCCCAGGGACGTGGCCTCGCGCGCGGCCAAGCAGATGATCGACGACGGCCGCGGCGTGGGCCGCACCGGCCTGGCGGTCTACCTGGACTTCGCCGACGCCATCAAGCGCCAGGGCCAGCCCAAGATCGCGGAGAAGTACGGGAACCTCTTCGACATGTACCACCACCTCACGGCGGAGAATCCCTACCAGGTCCCCATGCGCATCTATCCCGCCGTGCACTATGCGATGGGCGGCTTGTGGGTGGACTACAACCTGATGACCACGGTCCCGGGCCTGTTCTGCCTGGGGGAGGCGAACTTCTCGGACCACGGGGCCAACCGCTTGGGCGCCTCGGCCCTGATGCAAGGCCTGGCCGACGGCTACTTCATCATCCCCTACACCTTGGGAGGCTTCCTCGGCTCGACCAAGCTCCCGAAGGTGGACACCAGCCACCAGGCCTTCCGCGACGCGGAGCAGGCCGCCCAGGAGCGCCAGAAGAAGCTCCTCTCCATCAAGGGCAAGCGCACCGCGGTCAGTTTCCATAAGGAACTCGGGAAACTGATGTGGAACAATTGCGGCATGGCCCGCAACGAGAAGGGCCTGAAGGAGGCCCTGGCCAAGATCCCGGCTATCCGCGAGGAGTTCTGGAAGAACGTCATCGTGACCGGCTCGGGAGAGGACTTCAACCAGACTTACGAGCGGGCCAACCGAGTGGCCGTCTACCTGGAGTTCTCGGAGCTCCTGGTGCGCGACGCGCTGGAGCGCCGCGAATCCTGCGGCGGCCATTTCCGGGAGGAGTCGCAGACCCCGGAGGGCGAGGCCAGGCGCGACGACGCCGACTTCAGCCACGCGGCGGTCTGGGAGTACGCGGGCGAGGGCCAGCCGCCGGTCCAGAACCGGGAGAAGCTCGAATTCAAGGACATCGTGCCGTCCCAGAGGAACTACGCATGACCACTCAAGAGACCACCATGGATGTGACCTTAAAGGTCTGGCGCCAGAAAGGGCCGGAGGAGCCCGGCAGCTTCGTCACCTACGAGGCCAAGGGCTGCACGCCGGACATGTCGTTCTTCGAGGCCCTCGACGTGGTCAACGAGGGGCTCGTGGCCAAGGGCGAGGAAGCCATCGCCTTCGACCATGACTGCCGCGAGGGCATCTGCGGCACCTGCTGCATGACCGTCAACGGCCAGCCCCACGGCCCGGACCAGGCCGCCACGGGCTGCCAGCTGCATATGCGCACCTACAAGAACGGCGACACCATCACCCTGGAGCCCTTCCGCGCCCGGGCCTTCCCGGTCGTCAAGGACCTGGTGGTGGACCGCTCGGCCCTGGACCGCGTCATGGCTGCCGGCGGCTTCGTCTCCGTCAACACCGGCGGCGCGGGCGAAGCCAACGCCATCCTCATCCCCAAGGACAAGGCGGAGGCGGCCATGGACGCGGCGGCCTGCATCGGCTGCGGCGCCTGCGTGGCCGCCTGCCCCAACGCCTCGGCCATGCTCTTCGTCTCGGCCAAGGTCTCCCAGTTCGCGCTCCTGCCGCAGGGCCAGCCCGAGCGCGACCGCCGGGTCCTGGCCATGCAGAAGCAGATGGACGCCGAGGGCTTCGGCAACTGCTCCAACGAGGCGGAGTGCGAGGCGGTCTGTCCCAAGGAGATCAAGCTCACCAACATCGCGCGCCTCAACCGCGAGTTCATCCGGGCCATCTTCTGGTCCCATGAGCTCCACCCCAGATCGGAAGCGGAGGGGCAGGAATAACGACGAGCGCCCGGCCTTCGGCCGGGCGCCACCAGCGCTCCCCTATGAGGGGAGCGCTGGTTCCGTTGGGGTGGCCAGCGCTGTGAATCTAAACGAGTCCTTTGACGTTTCTCCAGCCAAACTCGCCGACCTCAAATCCCGCATCACCCGCCTCGCCATCGACATCCGCCTCATCCAGGAATCCTTCGTGCGCGGCGGAGGCAAGGGCGGCCAGAAGATCAACAAAACCGCCAACTGCGTCCAGCTCTATTATCCCCCCCTGGGAATCCGGGTGCGCTGCCAGAGGGAACGGCGCCGCTCGGTCAATCGCTTCCTGGCTCTGCGGGAGTTGGTGGACCGGATCGAGATGAAGGTCTCTCCGGAGACCTCTGAGAGGCTCCAGGAGATGGAGCGCATCCGGCGGAGGAAGTCACGACGGAAGGAGAGGACCACAGGCAAATACGGCTTGGCCACCCCAACGGAACCGGCGTCCCCCTCGTAGGGGGACGCCGGTGGCGCCCGGCCTTCGGCCGGGCGCTCGTTCAATATCCAGTCGGAGAGAAGTGCATGAAATCCTTCTGCCTCCCCTCGATCTTCCCGCCCCAATCGTAGCCGATCTTCTTCATCTCCTGGACCGCGGGGCTCTGCTCGGTCAAGGACAGCTCGGAGCCGGGCCGGTATTTGCCGCCTTTGCCCAGGACGCACTTGGGCGACCATGAGAAACAGCTGTTGTAAAGGCCGTTGTAGTCCTCGTTGAGGTCGACCGCGACGCCGAAGGCGTGGTTGGAAAGCTCCGTGCGGTTTCCGCTCTTGTCGGCGGGCCCTTTGCTCATCTGCGCGCGGTAGCCCACGACGCTGACGATCTTCTGGCCTCTGGAGAGAGCGGCCTCCAGGGCGTCATGGATCTTGTCCGCGACCAGCCGGCAGGCGCGCAGCTCCAGCCCATTGGGGAGCTTGACGGCGACCTGGTCCTCCTCGCAGGGAGTGCAGCCCAGCGGCCCTTTCTCCTTGGCCGTGAGCTGCGCGTAGGGCTTGGCCACGGTGCGATGGGCCTTCGAGGCCTTGGCCTTCACGTTCCAGACGCTGTAGGCGTAATGGCATTGCGCCGGCTCTTCGGCGCGCGCGCAGACAGCCAGGAGCAGGGCGGCCGCCGCCAGATACGGCCCGAGCCTCACGGCGCCTTCTTGGGGGCCGCCGAGGGCGTCGCCGCAGGCGCCTCCTTCTTCTCCTGGGCCACGGTGATCTGGGCCGGCTCGCTGACCACGATCTGCGGTTTCTCCTTGAAGGTCTCGACCGTGCCGGTCGCGCAGACTTTCTTCTTGAGATAGTCGGCCTCGGGCTTGCCGAACTTCTTGCGGTCCGCGCCCCAGATCACGACCGTGAAGATCTGTTTGGGATAGGCGACGTCGAGGTTGAGGAAGGTCGGCGCCTTTTTTCCTTTCTCCTGGAACGAGGCGCTGGCCACGGTCCCGCAGACCGTGACCTTCTTGCCGACATAGTCCTTGGCCTGGGCGGGAGAGATGTTGACCTGGGCCGACGCGCTCGTCAGGCCCCAGCTGAACAGCAGTGCGATGATCGTCATGGCGACCTCCTGGCCCTGTCCGACGGGCAGGGCATTATATCTTATGGGAACGCCCGCGCATCAGTCCTTGACGGGCTGGTAGGAGGTGAATCTCTGGAGGAACCAAGAGACGAATTCCTGCTCCGCCGCGGGCAGGCCGCCATCGACATGGAACTTCCAGGTCAAGGTGCCGCCTTGGCCCTTGGTGGCGATGATGTAGGACTCCAATTGTCCTCGGCCCGTGAAGCTCAGCCGGCTCCACAGAGCGGCCGCTTTCTCCTGGTCGGCCGCATAGGACTCTCTCATCCGGTCGTAGAGGACTTGGACGCCTGCGGCCGGCGGGTTGCCGGAGGCATCTGCGGTCCTTGCGGCCTTGCACTTCTCATCCGGCTCCGCGTTCTTGTACGCGCGGCCGCCGCGCCGGACCTGCGCCGCGCCGGAGACGAAGCGGCCGGCCCCATCGAACTCCACCCGCATCTCATCCGAGAAGGCGGGCTCGGCGCCCGACTCGCTGAGCCACGCGCAGGACTGCCCGGAGGCCAGCGCCTGGCAGGCCGTGGGGGTGCCGAATTGGCGGATGAAGGTCTCCTTGTCGCCGTGCCCGCTCGCGACGAGGCCGCAGATGCCGAGCTGAAGGGTCTCCGCCCGGCTCAGCCAGGGGCTGCATCCGGAGAGTCCCGCCGCGCCGATGACCAGGGCTGCGGCCGCCCGCGCAACGGCAAGTCCGAATCCTCCGTGCCTCATGCGCATGGGGCTTACGGGTCGGCCAGGAGCGCCCGGAGTCTGTCCCGGAGTTCGGTCAGGTCGGCCATGGCGGCCGGCTTCATCAGCACGTCGCAGGCGCCGCTGGCCAGCGCGGCCTCCCTCTCGCGCGCCATATCGCGTGAGGTCAATATGAGGATCTTGGGGGCCTGGGCTCCGAACTTGCCGGTCAACTGTCGGGCTATGCTGTAACCATCGTTGAAGGGCAGCATCAAGTCCAGCAGGATCAGGTCCAGGCGCTCGGCCAGGACGCGTTGCAGGGCCTCCTTGCCGTTGTCCGCGGTCATGACCTCATAGCCTTGCTGGGTCAAATACGCCGCCAGACTCTCAAGGACAGACGGGTCGTCGTCCACGATCAGGATGCGCTTGCGCTCTGCCATCAGGTCCCCGGGATACCGTAGATTCTAACAGATTAGCCTTGCTGCCGGACTTTCGTCTCGGCACCGCTATGTTATAATAGCGATTCCGGGAGCATGGTGGATTCCAAAGGCCTCGTACTCGTAGTGACCTCCGACCGGTATTTCATCCAGGACGTCTCGCGCTCGCTGGGACAGAGCGGCTTCGAGGCTCTAGCCGTGGCCACGCCGATACAGGCCGCTCACAAGTTCGGGACCACCAAGGCCCTGGCCATGGTGGTCAACCTCGAAACCCTGCCCCAGACGGAGATCGACGCGCTGGTGCAGGTCCAGAAGGATGAAGGCGGCTTCCCCCTGTTCCTGGTCAAGCCCGCCGCGCTGAACTCCCCGACGGCGCCGCATCTCGTCAGGATGCTGCAGTGGCCGATCCCCGAGCAATTCCTGAGGGCGGTTTGCGAAGTCAAGACCCCCATCGTCTTCCTCGTCAACCATACCCTCTTCATGGCGCATGTCCTGCAGATGGCATTCAAGGACATGGGCATCCAGCCGATCGCCCTCGAGTCGCCCGTGGGACTCTCCGAGTTCCTCATGGGACTTTCCGTTTTCCGGCCCTCGGCCGATCCCCGCGGCGTTTTGGGCAAGTTTTTCACGCGCGCGCCCAAGGATGACGCCCGGATCATGGGGCACGTCGTGTCCGTCTTGTTCCAGGGCACCTTCCAGGACGCGGCGATCCTGGCCGCCTCGGTGCGCAAGGCCGTGCCTCAGGCGGTCACCTACTACCTCTCCAGCGACGATCCGGTCCACCAAGCGCTGGAATCCCTGCGCAAGGGAGGGGTGGTCCAACTGATGCGCGAACAGGCGGACCTCATCGGCGGCCTGCTGGCCGCGGGGACCCTGTCGGGACGCTGCGACTCTCAGCGGCGGGAAAGCCTTCTGCTGGTGGACAACGATAGGGCCGTCATGCCGGACCTGGCCCGGGGGCTCCTGAACGCCGGTTTCGCCGTGGACATCACCGGAGACGGCAAGCAGGCCTGCGAGCTCGTCAAGACCCCGGGGACCTATCATGCCGTCATCATCGGCACGAATTCCACCCATGCCAAGGACACCGGCATGGAGCTCGGACAGAGACTCAGAAGCAACGACCCGGACCTGCGCTTCATATTCATGATGGACAGGTTCCCCCTGGAGAAGGCCTTGCAGGGGGTCAGCCGCCTGCTCGAATGGGGGGCCGATGAGGCCCTGCTCAAACCCGTGGACCCCGCGGCCCTGGTCGCCGCGGCCCAGCGCGCCGTGAAACGGCGCGTTTCCAAGAAGGTGCGCGAGCAGAGCGCGCTGTCCGCGTCCGCCCCGGCGGACGCGCCCGGGAGGCTCCTCCGCGACAAATATGAGCTGGTCGCGCAGATCGGCGAAGGCGGCATGGGGGTCGTCTTCAAGGCCTATGACCGGAACCTCGACCGGTTCGTAGCGGTGAAGAAGATGCGCCCGGAGCTGCGACTGGACTCCCACAAGCGCGAGCAATTCATCGCCGAGGCCAGGATGATCTCCAAGATCAGCAATCCCCTGATCGTGGGCATCCATGAGATCATCGAGGATAACGACGAGCTCTTCCTCGTCTTGGATTACGTCGAAGGCAGGACCCTGTCCGCGATCCTGAAGGAGCGGCAGCGCTTCACCTTGAAGGAGTGCCAAGAGATCTTCGGCCACATCTGCTTCGCGCTCTCCAGCGCCCACCAGGCCAAGATCCTGCACCGCGACCTCAAACCCTCCAACATCATGTTCGACACCCGAGGCTATATCAAGATCCTTGATTTCGGCCTGGCCCGGGTGGCGCAGGACACCTCGCCGCAACTGACCGTGGGCGAAACGTCGGGCACGCTCGCCTACATGGCGCCCGAGCAGCACCTGGGCCACACCAGGCGCGCTTCGGACATCTATGCCTTGGGCGTGTGCCTCTACGAGCTGCTGACC
>JAPLKL010000053.1 GCA_026388095.1 Elusimicrobiota bacterium
ACGGCATTGGCGGCGTTGGAGCTGAAGATCCCGGTGAGCGAGTTGAATGTGACCGTGTAGGCGCCGTAGTTGGTCGGGGCGCCCGCGTTGCGGGTGATGGTGACTGTCCAGCCCGTGGTGGGAGACCCGCCTACCACGGACGCGGCATTGCTGAAGTACTTGAAGTTGGGCACGCCGGTGTCCAGCAAGTTAGCGTCGCCGGAATAGGCTCCCGCGCGCAAGGCGTACCGGTCCTGGGCCCGCCTCATGGTGCCCACATAGGCCACCGCTTCGGCGACGCGGCCTTTTTCGACGACCTTGAAGTACTGCGGGACGCCGACCGCGGCCAGGATGCCGATGATGAGGACCACCACCAGCAACTCGATGAGCGTGAAGCCTCGGCGTTGCCTCTTGGTCTTCATGAGAATCTGTCTCCTGAAACCGTATCCTGATCCTAGTATAGGGAAAGTATATGAATTATGTGCCGCTGAAATGTGGGCGAATTGTGTTCGGGCCGCGGCCGGCGATGGCTGCGCCCAATAGACCATAGTCGTCGCTATCGACGACCACTCAATACGCCCGCATTGCCTGACCTCCCAATAGGGGCTATAATCCTCTCGGGATGACGACCAGCGGTCGCTTCAGGTTGCATCAGGATATGATCAGGCCGGCCGCCTGGAATCTCGTCTTTCTGCTCATCGCCGCCGGCTTGACCGTCCTGGTCCTGACCTGGAGATTGGGAGACTGGACCGCGGATTACAACGGCTGGACCTGCCGGCCCGGAGACTATCACGTTTCCGAGGGCGAGGCCCTTTTCCACGGCCTGGCCGACCCCGCGGTAGCGCTCAGCATGCCGGGCTTCTCCATCCCCAACGCCCTGTTGTGCAACCACGCCACCGCGGCCGGCCAGATGCTGGCGCGCGGCCTGAGCCTGTTGTCCGGCGCCCTTTTGGTCTTCGCGCTGGGGTCCTTGCTGCATTCCGGCCTCTGCGGCGCCGTCGCGGCGCTCTTGTTCGCCCTGGGCCCGGCGCGCGACCTGTCCTCGGACCGCTGGCTCTACGTCCTGCATGTGCTGCTGGTCGCCGGCATGGTGGTCTGGCGCGCGCAAGCGCCATCCCTGAGGAGGAGCCTGGCCCTCGGCGCGGCCATAGGGATGAGCCTGCTCGTGCTCTCCCCTTTGTTCCTGTTCCCGCTCGTGCTGGTCGGCTATGAATGGCTACGGCGCGGCCGCCGGCCCGATGCGCAGGCGGCGGCGATTGTCCTGGTTCCCCTGGCGGCCCTGCTGCCCTGGGTGCTGATGAATTGGCGGATCCATCAGCGCCTGGTCCTCTTCGAGGACGGCCGGGCCGCCCCGCTGATCGTAGCCGGGGCTCTGGGCTACGTATCCACGGGGCTCACGAACTGGGACGCGGTGCTCGACGGCGTCGCTCCCGGCGGCCACTTGCTCCTCTGGGCGCTGCGTCAGGTCTGCGGGCATCCCTTCGCCTATGCCGCGGCCTGCGCGCAGCGGCTGCTCTATGTGGTCTCGTTCCACCCGCTGCTCTACGCCGGCGCCTTGGCCTCCGCTTGGCTCGGGCGCAAGCGCGAGGAGCATCGGCAGCTGGCGCTCTTGGCGGGCACCTTCATCGCCATCCACTGCGTCGGCGCCGTCGAGGAGCGCTATGGCGAGCCCGTGCTGCCCCTTCTGTGCGCGCTGTGCGCCGCGGGAGCGCTGTCCTGGCTCAAGGCGGAGGCCGGCCGGCTCAGCGGCCGCCTGGCCACGGGCTTCGTCTGCGGCTTCGCGGCGCTCCTTCTGGCCGGCCATGTCTTGGTTGCGCGCCGGGTTCTGGCCTATCCCGGCTTGGCGGCCCGGGACGCGGCTCTGGACCGGGAACTGGCGCGGCGCCCGGCTGACCCATGGCTCTGGTTCGCGCGGGGGAGGCAGCGCCTCGCTGAGCAGCGGCCCTCCGAGGCCGCCGCGGACCTGGGCCGCTCCCTGGCCCTGGCCCCGCGCCCTGAGTGGCGGATGCCGTACGCCTGGGCGCGCGTGCTGCCGGCTGGCCCCCGGCGCGCGGTCTGGGAGCGGATGCCCCCGACCACGTTCGATACCCCGGCCGGATTGCGGCACTACGCTTTCCGGGTCCGCCATGGACTTCAGTCCGGCCGGCGCCGGGAGGCCAAGGAGGACCTGGACCTGATGCGGGACATCTGGACCGGGCTCCCCGTCTTTCATAAGGAATCGGAATCGGCCTTGGTCAGGCCCCGCCAGGATGCCTGGTTCCAGCGCGACCGGCGGTGGTTCAACGACGTCTTATCCTGCTGGCCGGCCCGGGAGCATCCGGCTTTGCTGGGGGGGCTGGACGACCTGATGGCCGCAGAGCCCGCCCGAGGGGCGGCGCTGGCGGAGCTGTGGCTGAGCGAGGCCGCGCGCGCTCAGCGCGGCGGCCAGCGCGAGGCGGCCTTGGCGGCGCTGAGCAAGGCGCAGAGGGGGGACCTGGAGGCACCGCAATTCCAGCAGTTGAGCCTGCTCTATGAGCGTCTGGGGCAGGAGGGCCGGTCCTTGGAGGTGCTTGAACGGGGGCATGCCCTTCACCCCGGCGACGGGAAGCTGTGGCGCGCCCTGCTGGCTTGGCGCCTGCGCCGGCTGCAGGGCATCTCCGACAGCGGCCTCCTGCTCGACTTGGCCGATGCGGCCGCGCAGACCGGCGAACAGTCGGCGGCCATGAGCTTCGTGGCTAGGGCGAGGGAGCGCAATCCGGGGGCCCGGGAGCTGGGCCGCATCGCCATGGTCCTCCAGCAGTTGGGGCGGCACAGGCAGGCGCTCGAGGTCCTCGACGGCCTGGCGCGCGCCTATCCCGGGCAAGCCCGCTGGCTCAGCGACCGGGGCGTGCTCAAGATGCTCATGGGAGACCGGCGCGCGGCGGCCGACGACTTGGCCCGCGCTGTCGAGCTCGACCCGGGCTACCTGCCCGCCTGCCTGAGCCTGGGCGCGCTCTACGCTTCCTCGGGACGCCGGCAGGACGCGATCCGCTTATACGAGCGGTCTTTGGCCAGGCCCGTTGCGGCCGGCGATGCCGAGGCGCGCTCCCTGAGGGAGAAGGTCCGCTCCGAATTGACCGCGCTGCGCCGCTAAAAGGCCGGGCTCAGGGCAGCCGGATCGAGTAGCCCTTGCGCGCCAGCAGGTCCTGCGCCTGCTCGGTGGACATGGCGTCGCGGCAGTTCCACTTGAAGGCGCCGAAATCTTCCAGACCCACGAGCAGGCACTCGATGGCCTGCTTGACCTGCGGGTCGCTGGCGCGCCGCAGCTCGCGGTAGAGGCCTTCGTAGAAGTTGACCTCCTCCGAGGACTGCCCGCGCACGCACCAGTAGCGGGCGTGGATGACTCCGTAGCCGGCCGAACTGCGCACCGGGCCGCCGGTGGCGTCGCCCGAGGAGCCCGTGAAGAAGTAGTACTGCTCGTCGTAGCGCTGCTTGTCGGCTACGAGGTAGACGGCGTTATCCGCCAGAGGCGCGATGCCGCCCTGCCGGTACTGCCCGCCCTGGCTGGCCAGGATCAGCTCGCGGGTGTAGGGCAGGCGGGCGCCCTGGCTGCGGCAGTACATCTTGCCCACGGTCGCGGTGGCCTCGGGCTGTCCCGGAGGCGACGGGAGCCAGGTCAGTGTCGGCTGCGGATCGACCCAGTCGCCATACTCGTTGGCCTGGAAGAAATCGAAGAGCTGGCGGGCCAGTTCCGGAATGACCCCGTTGATGGAGCCCGCGGTGCTGAAGCTGCGGGAGTTGCCGCCGACGAGCTTCTCCAGCGTCAGGGTGACCTGGATGTTGCTGCCGCCCAGCAAGGTGTAGGAGCCGTGCATCAGGTAATCCACCCCTTCGAGGACCACCACGGCCGACTGGTCGCCCGAGGCGCCGCTCTTGACCTGCTTGTAGGCGGCCGACGCGGGCGAGACGAACTCGATGCGGCGCTGGCCGTCGCGCAGCCGGTTGCCGCTGAAGAGCTTGTCGAGCTCGGCGCGCAGGTTGTGCTCGAAAGAGGTCTGCAGGCCCTGCACGGCCTCGTCTTTGTGCTTGGCGTGCATCTGATCGAAGGTGAGGATGGCACCTATTATGGTCTTGGCCAGCGCGTTGAGGTCCGAGTTGGTGCTGACCAGCGGGATGAGCAGATCGCCGAACTCCTGCAGCATCATCTTGCGCACCATGTCCCGGTTCTGGCTCATGGTGTAGGCGAACTCGGCGTAATCGGCCCCGCGCACGAACACGATCTCGGGCCAGACGCGGGCCGTGCGCGTCCGTTCCACGAACTCCGGGGCCGTCGCGGCGGCGACCGCGGGCTGGGCCGCGGCCATGGCCTGCCGGCCCTGCACGGCGAGAGGGGGCAGCGCGGGGAGGCTGACGCCCTGGTCGAAATCGATGGGGCCCTCCGCGGCCGCCGCAAAGACGGGAGCGCAGGAGAACAGCGCCGCCAGCGCATAGCCCAGCACCAGCCGTTTGTCGCTCATCGTGAGGAGACCTCCGTGGCAGTGTCCGCTGCCGGATATAAGGGTATAAAAGGGCGGGGCCTGCCACGAAGGGTCCGGCGGGGCAGGTCGGCCGCGGCATAGGGCCCATCCTTTTTTGGGCCCGCCGACCTAACGGGAAAATAGTAAGGTATCCCTACCCAAGCCGGGAGAGGGGACATGAGAGCGACGCTCCGCAGGGCCGCGGCATCCGCCTGGGCCGTGCAATTGCTCCCGGCCGTCGCCGTGGGGCTGGCCCTGCGCCTCTATCTGCTCCCCGACCAGATCCTGCTCGACGACGAATGGCACGCCCTGAACTTCGTGCTGAGCAAATCGCTGCCTTCCGTCTCCATGCGCCATGGGCTGGGAGCCAACTGCATCCCTCAGAATATCTATTCCTACCTGCTGCTGCATAGCGCCGGCTGGTCGGAGATGCTGCTGCGGCTGCCTTCCTTGGTGTGTTCCGCTTTGGCGCTCGCGATCCTCCCGTTCATGGTGCAAAGGATCTGGGGCGGGCGCGTGGCCGTGATCTTCGCGTATCTGCTCGCCATATCCCCGTGCGTCATCTTCTATTCAAGATTGTGCCGCCCCTATGCCGCGGTCTTGTTCTTCGGCATGTTCTCGCTCCTGTCCCTGTTCCGATGGCTGCGGGAGGACAAGCTCTCTCATATGCTGGGCTACGCCGTCGCCGCGTTCATGACCGTCTACCTTCACCTTTATGCGGCTCTTTTCGTCGTGACGCCTCTGCTCTGCCTCTTCGGCCTGCGCCTGCTCAAACGCCTGGGTCAGGTCAGGACCACGCTGCCATCCACTCTGCGCCTGAGCCAAGCCGCGGCGATCATCGTCGTCTTGGCGGCGCTGCTCATAGCCCCCGCCAACATCGTCAACCCCTGGTGGATGGCGGTCTCCGGATATTCGGGCGCGACCTGGCAGACCTGGCGGGATTTCTGGAGCCTGCTGAGCGGAACGCACTGGGGGGCCCTGCAGCTCATCTTCGCCGCCTTGGTGCTGCCGGGGTTCTTTTTCGTCCTTCGCGACGATCGCGTCATCGGCGGCCTGCTGCTGACCTGCGTGCTCGCCTTCGTCCTGCGCGTCTGCACTTCGTCGCAGGAAGGCATCGATGTGGCCATCCAGATCGCCCGCTACGGGATCATCCTCTTCCCGATCGCGTTCCTGCTGGCCGCCGTGTCGTTGGCGCGGCTGCTGGAGCGCCTGTCGTCGCGGCTGCCCAAAGGGGAGGGACCGGTGATAGCGGCGCTCGTCCCCGCCGTGGTCGCGGCCCTTTTCCTCGGCTTCGGCCCATTGCGCGGCATCTATCGCCGCCCGAACAACTTCACCAACCAGTCGGCTTTCCAATACAGCTACGAGCCCACGGATTGGAGCGTCACCCGCGAAAGGGGATTCTACAAGGGCAAGGGCCTGACCATGAAGAAGACGGATGTCCCCGAGGTCTATTTCAAGCTGGCCTCGGCTTCGGGTATCGCCGGCATCATCGAGTATCCCATGATGCTCGGAGACCATTTCAACCAGTACTACTATTATCAGGTCTTCCATCGGAAAAGGACGGCCATCGGCTATATGCCGAACGGCCAGTTCGAGCCCCTGCCCTCGAAAGACGATTTCATCTACGGCAATGTTTCGCTGGATTACATCTTCCGCCGCATGCCTTCCGTGCCGGAAGGCAGCATGCATTTCAGGAACCTGGTGGCCCTCAACGACACCCGGCGCTTGCGGGCCTCTTTCTCGCAGTGGCTCATCATCGTCCACAACAACATATGGATCGAAAGCCTCCCCGGCTTGCATCTGCCCGACACCGGCCCGGATGCGGGCATGGAGGCGATCGCCCGCTTTTTGGCGGAGCAAGGCCATCGGATGGTCTATAAGGACGCCAAGCTCACCATACTGCAAGTCCCCTGAGCGGGCCCCAAAGAGGCTCCCGGCGGAAGACGCGGCTTCCGCCGGGAGCTCTGGCGCTGGACGGCTTTAGAAGTCGAAGTAGGCGGCCAGCCCGGCGACGCTGTTGCACCTCTGGCCCTTGGCGTCGGTCATCTTGGTGCGCATGTAGCCGGCCTCGCCCCAGGACTTGCCCCAGCTGTTGCGCAGGATCCAGACGCCCTTGCCGGGCGGCAGGTTGCCGCTCTCGTCGAACTTGGCGCCCTCGTTGTCCCAGCCCACGATGTTGATCATGTGGTCCATCTGGGCCATGGTGCAGCCGTTGTAGACGCCTCCGCTGTAGCCCTGCCAGTCCCCGGCGCCCGCGGCCACCGCGATGGAGATGGGCTTGCGGGAGCTGGCCATGTAGGACTCGATCTCCTGCGCGCTCGGGCCCTGGTTCGGATCGCCGAGCATGTGCCAGGCCTGGATATGCGCGGCCTGCGGCAGGTCCGCGGCGCATTTCCCGTTGCCCTGCTTATAGGGACAGGCGCTGTAGAGGGGCTGGCCGTTCGGGGTCACGAAGTCGGCGGCCGAGTCGAAGTAGCCGCCGTTGCAGCCGTCGGCTTCCTTGGAGTTGTCCACGAGCCACTCCTGGGAGAGCCGCCCGGGGTCGCTGCCGCCGAGGGCGTGGCCGTCGCGGTGCGTGGCCGTGAGGCTGAAGGCCCAGCAGGAGCCGCACATGCCCTGGTCCTCGACCTGGGTCAGGCCGGGGCGCAGGTCGAGGGTGTCCGGGATCGCGCCCATGAAGGCCTTGAAGCTGTGCCAATAGGCGGAGGGGAGCTCCTTGACGACCAGGCCCATCCCGTGAGCCTTGCGCTCTCCGGAGGTCTGGTAGGTCTTCACCGTGTCCAGCTTGGCGTCCAGCGTGCTCACCACGCCCTTGACGTCCACGCCTTGATCGAAGTCCACTTTTTCCGCGGCGACTGCTCCGGCACCGAACAGGGACACGCACAGGACGGACCCTACGAGCCATTTCTTGAGCATTCTTGCCTCCGATTCATTGCCATGCGCACTCGGCGTTGCTGCGTTGGTGCGATTCGGGAAGAGCGCGGGTATGGCTGTATCTGCCAATCGCGATTATACTACAAATCGGGGCCAAAGGACCCAGACGCCGGATAGGCCTTTTGGGAACCTCTGCGGATCTGCGCGATTCCTCGTCGAGGAACGGCCGGAACCGGCGGTTCGGGGCCGCGGGTCTTTTCGCAAAAAAAGCTTGACAAGGCCCCGGGCTGGTCTCCGGCGAAACCTTTCCGCAATCCCGATTTGCTCGGCGTCGGTATGGTATCATACGATGACTTGCGGCTCTAAGCCTGAACGCCCGATGCGCTCCCAAGATCGCTGGATATCCTGGTCTGTCGCGGCCGCGACCTTGATCGTCTTCCTCCCGGCGCTCCGGTTCCAATTCGTGAATTTCGACGACGGCAAGTACATCCTGGCTAATGCCCGTTACCTGGGATTCGGCTGGGCGAACCTCCGCTGGATGTTCTCGACGATGACGGCCGGGCATTACCAGCCCCTCAGTTGGCTCTCATACGCGCTCGACCACTCCCTGTGGGGAATGAACCCAACCGGCTACCATCTGACCAGCGTCGCGTTGCACTGCGCCAACGCCGCCCTCGTCTACCAGGTGTCTCTGCGGCTCCTCCGAGCCGCGTCCCCGGAGAAGTCCGGCAGCGATATCGCCGCCATACAGGCGGCCGCCGCGTTCGCGGCCCTGGTCTTCGCGGTGCACCCGCTGCGGGCGGAATCCGTGGCCTGGGTGACCGAAAGACGCGATGTGCTGTCCGGGTTTTTTTTCCTGGCCACCATCCTCTTCTATCTGGATGACCGGCCTGCGGCTTCGTTGACCGCGTATGTCTTGTCGCTTTCGGCCAAAGGGATCGGGGTGTCCCTCCCGCTCGTCCTGCTGTTGCTGGATCTCTATCCACTGCGACGCCTGCGCCGCGGACAGCGGGGCTGGAACGTCTGGGAACTCTGCCGCGGCAAGCTCCCGTATCTGGTCTTGGCGGCGGCTTCCACCGCGGTCGGCGTCTACGCGATGGGGCACGGCGACGCCATCCGAAGGCCAACGGGCGCGCTGCTGTGGGCAGCCCGCATCCTCTACGGGGCGGCGTTCTACGCGCGGAAAACGCTCCTTCCTTCCGGGCTGATCCCGTTGTATGAGATCGTGCCCGGGGAAAGCCCGCTGGCGCCGCGCTACGTTCTGGGCGCTCTGCAGGTCCTGGCGCTGGTCTCTGTGGTGATCGTTCGCCGCCGCGAGTGGCCCGCGCTGCCGATCGCCTTCGCCTGTTACCTTGCGCTGCTCCTGCCGGTCTTGGGGATCGTGCCCTTCGGGACCTATCTGGTCGCGGACCGTTATAGCTATCTGGCCTGTCTGAGCTGGGCCGTCCTCGGCGCCGCCATCCTGCGCATCGGCGCGGCCTCTCCCGACGGCCGGCGCCGAGCCGCCTGCCTCGCGGCCGCGGCGGCCTTCGTCTGCGCGCTCGCAGTCCAGACGCGCGCCCAGATCATGACCTGGCGCGACTCGGAAGCCCTCTGGCGCCATACGCTCGCCGTCGATCCCGCGCATCCGCTGGCCCACAACAACCTCGGCATCCTTCTGGCCGGCCGGGGCGGCTACGCGGAGGCGGCCGCCCACTACCGCAGCGCGATCGCGGCGCGGCCGGACTACGCGGACGCCCGCAACAACCTCGCCATCGCTCTGGAGCAGCTCGGTCAGGCCGCCGCCGCCCGCGACGAGTACCGGCGGTCCCTGGCGCTGCGGCCCGACGCCGAGGTGGACGTCAACCTAGCCCTGCTGCTGGCCGCGCAGGGCGACGCGGCCCAAGCCGAGACCCTTTACCGCGACGCGCTCCGTCTCGACCCGGGCAACGTCAAGGCCCACAACAATCTCGCGATCATCCTGCTCAACCAGGGGAAAGCCGACGAGGGCATCGCGCATCTGCGTGAGGCGATCCGGCTTCAGCCCGACTACGCGCTGCCGCGCCGAACGCTCGACTGGGTCCTGCGGCGCCTCGGGCGACGGCCATGACGGACGCGCCTCTCGACCAGGACCATGATCAGCCCAGCAGGAAGTCGGAGAGCAGGTTCTGGGAGACGTGCAGGCGGTACGCGGCCGTGGAGCGCAGGTCGTCGATGGGCGAGACGTCCTGGGCGAGGAGCTCGCAGGCCTCGGCCGCGGCCTCGGGTGTGAGCCGCCGGCCCTTGACGGACTCCTCCGCGGCTCTCAGGCGCCGCACCGTGGGCGCCATGCTGCCCAAGGCGAAGCGCAGCTCGCGGACCGTGCGGTCGCGCTCCAGCCACACCAGTCCCGCCGCGACCGTCTTGGAGATCGCCATCGCGGCGCGGGTGCCCACCTTTCGGAACAGCTGCCGGTAGGGCTTCTTGGGCAGGTAAGGGATGTCGATGGCCGCGATGAGCTCGCCGGGCTCGAGGCTGGTCTTCTTGACGCCCGCGAAGGTCTGCAGGAACGGCAGCCCTCTCTGCCCCTTGCGGGAAACGGTCTTGACCGTGGCCTCGTAGACCGCCAGCGCCGGGAAGGTGTCCGCCGCGGGCGAGGCGTTGGCGATGTTGCCGCCCAAGGTGCCGCGGTTCTGGATCTGCTCGGCGCCCACCACCGCGGCCGCCTGCGCCAGCAGGGGGAATTCGCGCCTGACCACGGGATCGTCCCTGAGCTCGGCGTGCGTGACCAGCGCGCCGATGGAGAGGCCGGCCGCGGTCTTGCGGATGGCCCGCCATTCCCTCACCCCGGAGAGGTCGAGCAGGCTCTGGCCGTCGGCCTCCCCCATGTTCCAGAGCACCATGTAGTCCGTGCCGCCGGCGAAAGGCCTGGCCGAGGGGTTGCCGGCGAAGCGGGCGACCGCCTCGCCGGCGGACTCCGGCCGCAGCACGGTCATGCTTTGGGGCGAGCCTCTCATCGCTTCCTCCCCTTAGGAGTTTTGGTCACGGACTCCACGATGTGCACATAGCCGGTGCAGCGGCAGAGGTGCCCGGCCAGGCCGATGCGCACGGCGTCCGCGTCGGTCTCCTTGAGACGGGAGGCGGTCATGAGGATGCCGGGGGTGCAGAAGCCGCACTGGGCCCCGGCATGCTCCGCGAAGGACTTCTGCAAGGGGCTCAGGCGTCCGGGCTGGCCCAGGCTCTCCACGGTCTCGACCCTGCGGCCGGGCAGCTGGCAGACGGGGATGAGGCAGCTGGCGACGGGCTTGCCGTCGACCAGCACGGTGCAGGCCCCGCACTCGCCCTCGCCGCAGCCTTCCTTGGTGCCGGTGAGGCCGAAATCCTCGCGCAGGACGTCGATGAGCCGCTTGAAGGGGGGGCCTTTGTAGTTCCGTTTCTTCCCGTTGACGGTGAAGGAGATCATAAGGGCCTTTGCGCCTTGAGGAACTCCGCGCAGATGTCCTCGGGCCGGATGGGGATCGCGTGGAACCGGAAGCCGGTGGCGTCGCGCACCGCGGCCACGACCGCGGGCGCGGGCAGGTCCATGGGCATCTCGCCCAGGCCTTTGGCGCCGTAGGGGCCGCGGGAGTAGGGTTCCTCGACCAGGAACACATCCATGGGCGGGGAGTCCGCGAAAGTCGGGATGAGGTAGTTGGTGAACTGCGAGTTGCGCATCCAGCCGCCGCGGAAGTCGGCGTATTCGAGCAGGGCCCAGCCCAAGGCCTGGTTGGTGCCGCCCATGATCTGGCCCTTGGCCAAGGTGGGGTTGATGGCCTTGCCGATGTCCTGCGCGGTCGTGACCCGGCGCAGCTTGACCTCGTAGGTCAGGCGGTCGACTTCCAGGTCCACCGCGACGGCGGCGTAGCTGAAGACCCCGTAGGCTTCGCCGCGGTAGAGGTTGTCGTCCCAGGTGATGTCCGCGGGCTTCTCGTATTGGACCTCGAAGCGCCGGGCCGGCTGGCCGTTACAGAGGAGCTTGGCGGCTCTCTTCAAGCCGGCGCGATCCTGGGGGACCCGGCCCGAGGCCCTGACCAGCTCCAGCTTGAGCTGTCCGGCGGCGCGCTCGATGAGCCGGCCGATGACCATGGTGGTGCGGCTGGCGACCGTAGGCCCGCTGTTGGGCACCAGCGCCGTGTCCGGGACCTCGACCTGGATCAGGGCCGGGGGCAGGGCCAAGGCGTGGGCCGCGATCTGCGTGAAGATGGTCCCAGCGCCCTGGCCGAGGTCGGTCGAGGCGGCCAGGACCTTGATGCCGCCGTCCTTGGTCAAAGAGACCGCGGCGCGGCTGGCCAAGGTCACTTCGCCGCTGCCGGTGAAGCCCGCCCCGTGGTGGCAGAGGGCCAGACCGATGCCTCTCCAGGTGGGTTTGCCGGGATCGCGGTTCCAGCGGGCGTGGGCCTTGCGCTTCTGGTCGTAGCGGGCCTTCTTGACGCAGAGCTCGAGGCACTTGGAGGCGCCTACGCTCTCCTTCAACTCCTGGCCGGTGGAGGTGATGGAGCCGACCTTCCAGGCGTTGCGGCGGCGCAGTTCCAGAGAGGAGAGGCCCAAAGTCGCGGCGATCTTCTCCATCTGGAGCTCGGCCGCGAAGATGGCCTGGGGCACGCCGAAGCCCCGGAAGGCCCCGTTGGGGGGGGTGTTGGTGGCGAGCACGCAGGAGCGCACGCGCACGTTGGGGCACTCGTAGGGGCCGGTGGCGTGCAAAGTGCCGCGCGAGAGGACGACGCCCGAGCAGGTGGCGAAGGCGCCGCCGTCCATGAGCAGGGTGATGTCCTGGGCCAGGAGCCTGCCGTCCGCGCTCACGCCGGTCTTGTGCCTGACGATCGCGGGGTGGCGCTTGGTGGTGGCCGCCATGTCCTCGGCGCGGTCGTAGATGAGCTTGACCGGCTTGCCGCTCTTGAGGGCCAGGAGCGCGGCGTGGCCGGCGATGAGGGAGGGGTAGTCCTCCTTGCCGCCGAAGGCGCCGCCGGTGAAGGCGCTGATGACGCGGATCTTTTCCGGGGGCCGGTTGAAGATCTTGACCAAGGCCTTGTGCACGTAATAGGGGCACTGCAAGGAGCCGTGGACGACGATCGTGCCGTCGCCTTCCACCCAGGCGGCCATGCCGTGGTTCTCGATGTAGGCTTGCTCCTGGTGGGGAACCCGGTATTCGCCTTCCACGATGCGGTCGGCCCGGGAGAAGCCTTCGTCGAGGTTGCCCTTCTCTATGAGGAACTTCTTGAAGATGTTGTCCTCGCCGCGGAGGAGCCGCTTCTTGGCGAGGGAGTCCTCTATGGAGAGGACGGGCTCTTCCTCTTCATACTCCACCGCGATGTGCTTGAGGGCCTGGTAGGCTTGGGCGCGGTCCGGGTGGCCCACGATGAGGATGGGCTGCATGGGGTGCAGCACCTTGTCCTCGGTGAGGAGGGGCTGGTCTTGCTCGATGAACAGGACGTTGTTGAGGCCGGGGATGTCCGCGGCGCGGGCGATGGCGAATTGGTGCCAGGGGAAGGAGGGGTCGAAGGTGATCTTCTTGATGCGTCCATGGGCGATGGCGGTGCGCAAGGTGGCGGCGTGGAGGCAGCCGGGGAGCTTGTAGTCGTCGATGAACCTGGCCGCGCCGGTGAGCTTCTGGGGGGCGTCGGTGCGGTTGACGCCGATGCCGACCTGGACGGGGGAGGGGCGGGCCATGCGAGGCTATTCTACCAACCGTGGGGAGGGGAAGGCAACGAAGAACCCAGGACCGCCGCGGCCGCCGACGACGATGGCCGCGCCGTGCGAACAGACATCCCTGTCATTGTTTCCCGCATTGCCGGAATGCTAGTCTTGCCCTGATGCGGTCCCGCGAGCCGAAGGCCTCCGTTGCGGTCGCGGACCTCGAACGCCTGCTCGACCTCTCGGCCCTGCTGACCTCGACGCTGGACCTGCCCTCCGTGCTGACCAAGGTGCTCCAGAACGCCGAGGCGCTCATGCAGGCCGAGGCCTCCAGCGTCATGCTGCACGACGGCGTCGCCCGCGAGCTCTACTACGAGGTCGCGCTCGGCGAGGCGGGCGGCCGGATCAAGGAGCAGAAGCGCCTCAAGGTGGGGGTGGGCATCGCGGGCTGGGTCGCCGAGCACCGGACGCCCCTGCGCATAGAGGACGCCTACCAGGACCCGCGCTTCTTCCGGGACTTCGACAAGAAGACGGGCTTCCACACCAAGAGCATCCTCTGCCTGCCGCTGCTGGCGCAGGACAAGCTCATCGGCGTGGCCCAGATCATCAACAAGAAAGGCGCCCCCTGCTTCACCGCCGAGGACCAGGCCCTCTTCACCCGCTTCTGCCACATCGCGGCCGTGGCCATCGACAACGCGCTTCTGCACGAGAAGCTCCTGGCCCAGGACCGCCTGCAGCGCGACCTGCAGCTCGCCGAGGAGATCCAGCGGGCGTCTTTGCCCTCGGACATCCCCTTCGTCGCCGGACTGCGCGTGGAGTACCGCAGCCAAGCCTGCCGCCACGTGGCCGGAGACGTGCTCGACATCTCCCGTCTCGACGACGGCCGGCTGGCCGTCCTGGTGGGGGACGTCTCGGGCAAGGGCGTGCCGGCCGCGCTCTTCGCGGCGAGATTCTCGGGCGACTTCGCCTTCCACTGTCACGGCGGCACCGCGGGGGGAGAGCTCTTCACGCGCCTCAACCGTCTGGTGGCCGAGCGCTCCACCCGGGGCATGTTCATCACCGCGGTCCACGCCGTGTTCGACCCCGCCACCGGGGTCGTGAGCCTGGTCAACGCGGGCCACGTCATCCCGGTCATCGTGGGCCCCAAGCCCGGGGACCTGCGCCTGTCGCGCACGCCCGAGTTCCCGCCCCTGGGCATCGTCGAGGAGCTGGTCTACGAGGCCGCCGAGGTGCGCCTCGAGCCGGGCGAGCGCATGGTCCTGATGACCGACGGCGTCGCCGACGCCCGGTCGCGCGAGGGCGGGACGTTCGGCGAGGCCGCCGCGCGCGCCGCGCTCAGCGAGCGTCCGGCGGTCGCGGTGCCGCGCCTCATGAAGGCCGTCCGCGAGTTCACCGCCCACGCCGCGCTGGCCGACGACATCACCATCGCGAGCGTGGGCACCGGCGACTACCAGGAGCGCGCCGTCCCTTCCCGGACCGAACAGCTCGGCGCCATGCGCGCCTTCGTCGCCGAGCGCGCCGCGGCGCACGGCTTCGACGAGAGGATGCAGGGGCGCATCAGCCTGGCCGTGGACGAGGCCCTGGCCAACATCATCAAGCACACCTACGCCATGGACCCCGGGGGGCGCATCCGCGTGGGCGTGGGCTGGGGGGGCGGGGAGCTGGCCATCCACATCCGCGACTGGGGCCCCAAGCAGGACCCCGGCCGCTTCGCCTCCCGCGACCTCGCGGAGTTGCGCCCCGGCGGGCTGGGCCTGCATTACATGCGCGAGGTCATGGACCTGGTGGAATTCGACGCGACCCTGCTCGACGGCAACGAGCTGCATCTTCTGGTCGCCAAGCCCGGGGGAGAACGGCAATGCAAGTGACCCAGGAGACGCTGCCCCGGACGGCCTCGGGCGACGCGGTCGTCATCTCGCCCTCGGGCAGCGTGGACATGCACGAGTCGCCCAAGCTGCGCGCGGTGCTGCTCGCCGAGATCGCCAAGAAGCCCGCCGTCGTGGTGGTGGACCTTTCCCTGGTCTCCTTCATCGACAGCTCGGGCGTGGCCACTCTCGTGGAGGCGCTCAAGGCGACCCGGGCCGCGGGGGCGGCTTTGGTGCTCTGCGGCATGAACGCCAAGGTCAAGGACGTCTTCGAGCTCGCGCGACTCGACCAGGTCTTCCGCATCGTCTGCACCCGCCGGGAGGCCCTGGAGGGCGGAGCTTGACGGAGCTTTTGGGCGCGCTGGGGCGGGGCTCCTCCGACTTGCTCGCCTACGTCGGCGGGATGACCTGGCTTTTGGTCGACTCGCTCTACTTCACCTTCGTGGCGCCTTTCGGCTCCCGCCGGCTCAAGATCCGGCGCGACCCGGTCTTCGCCCAGATGGCGCGCGTGGGTTTCGACAGCCTGGGCGTGGTCTGCATCGTCCTGCTCTTCATCGGCATGGTGCTGGCCCTGCAGATGGCCTACATCCTCAAGAAGTTCGGCGTCACCGCCTACGTGGGCAGCGTGGTCGGCCTGGGCATGTTCCGCGAGCTGGGGCCGCTGCTCACGGCCATCGTCATGTCGGGCTACGTGGGCGCCGCCATCGCCGCCGAGATCGGCACCATGTCGGTCAGCGAGGAGATCGAGGCCCTGAGCGCCTCGGCCATCCACCCGGTGCGCTTTTTGGTGGTGCCGCGCCTGCTGGCCACCACGATCATGGTGCCCTGCGTGACCATGATCGGCGACTTCGTGGGGATCCTGGGCGGGATGTTCATCGGCTACACGGTGCTCAAGATCGCCCCGGCGCTCTTCATCCAGAAGCTCATCGAGCCGCTGGTGGTCAAGGACGTGCTCACCGGGGTCTTCAAGAGCGGGGTCTTCGCCGCGGTCATCGCTTTGATCTCCTGCTTCGAGGGCCTGCGCGTCGACTCCGGCGCCGAGGGCGTGGGCCGGGCCACCACCCGCTCGGTGGTGTTCTCCATCGTGATGATCATCGCGGCGGACTGCGCCATCACGACGCTGTTCTACTTCGTGCTGGGGGACTAGGGGCATGGCTGAGGAGCCGGTGATCGCGGTCCAGGACCTGGTCCAGCGGTTCGCGGACCGGGCGGTGCTCGACGGGATCAGCTTCCAGGTCCGGCGGGGCGAGATCCTGGTCATCATGGGCGGCAGCGGCTGCGGCAAGTCCACCCTTCTGCGCGCCCTCATCGGCTCCCTGCGCCCCACCTCGGGCTCCATCAGCCTCTTGGGCGAGGACATCACGCGACTGGACGCCGCCGGGCTCGACCGCATGCGCCAGAAGATCGGCGTGCTCTTCCAGTCCGGGGCCCTGTTCAACTCCCTGACCTTGGGGGAGAACATCGCCCTGCCCCTGCAGGAGCATACGGACTTGGCGCCCGACGTGGTCGAGATCATGGTCAAGATGAAGCTCGAGATGGTCGGCCTGCGCGACTTCGAGCACCTCAAGCCCGCCCAGATCAGCGGGGGCATGAAGAAGCGCGTGGGCCTGGCGCGCGCGCTGGCGCTCGACCCGGAGCTCATGTTCTACGACGAGCCCTCCGCGGGCCTCGACCCGGTGGCCAGCGCCATGATCGACGAGCTCATGATGGACCTCAACCGCAAGACCGGGGTGACTTCCATCGTGGTGACCCACGACATGGGCAGCGCCTTCAAGATCGCCCACCGCATGATCCTGCTCTTCCGGGGGAAAGTGGTGGCCGAGGGGACGCCCGCGCAGATCCGCGCGGCGCCGGACCCGCTGGTGCGGCAGTTCATCAACGGCCTGGCCGACGGCCCGATCCCGATGCGCGTGTCGAAGAAGGACTACGTCGACGACCTGCTGGGCCTGGGCTCGGACATCCTGGAGGAGCGCCGGCTCTGAGAGCGGCTTTTGGGGGGACCATGTACACTCGTTCGGAGATCAAGGCGGGGGCGGTGATCCTGGCGTCGGCCGCGCTCTGCGCCGTCGCCTTGGTGGCGGCCGGCCGCTTCGGCTCGTTCTTCGCCAAGAAGCAGACCCTGCGCGTCCTCTTCACCGACGTGCAGGGCCTCAAGGTCGACGACCCGGTGCAGGTCATGGGCCTGGAATGCGGCAAGGTCCGCGCGCTGACGGTCGCCCATTACCAGGACCAGGCCGGCCTCTCCGTCCCGGCCGTGGAGGTGACGGCTCGTATCGCCTACCCCGAGCCCCTGGCCGATGACACCAAGGTCATGGTGGACTGCTCTTTGACCGGCAGCACGGTGCTCAAGATCGAGCCCGGGCGGTCCGCGCAGCGCCTGGGACCGGACCAGAGGCTGATGGGAGCGGCCCCGGTCTCCATGACCGAGATCGCCAACAAGGCCGGCCTCATGGTCAAGCGCATCGACGAGTTCGTCGCGGACGTGACCGACCGCAACATCTCGGGCGCGGTCCGCGCCTCCGTGCTGAACCTCAAGAAGGTCAGCGATGAAGCCAGAACCGTGATGACCTCCCTGAACCAGACCGTCCCCGGCACGGAGGCCAGCCTCGACCACAGCGTGAAGAACATCGAGTCCCTCTCCAAGTCGCTCAGGGAGTCTTTGGCCGGCAACCAGGCCCGCATCAGCGAGACCGTCATCAACATGCACGCCGCGTCGCAGTCATTGGCCCGGGTCGGGGAGAACATGGACCAGCTCGTGGCCAGGAGCAAAGAGCCCGTCCACGGTGCGGTCAGCGACGCGGCCAAGGCCGCGGCCAACATGAAGGCCCTGACCCGCGAGGTGCGCTGGCAGCCCTGGCTCCTGCTCCACAAGCCCAACGCGGCCGACATCCGCGAGCGCAGCGTCTATAACGCGGCCTTGGAGTTCAGCGAGGGCGCCGAGAGCCTCAACGGCGCGGTCCAGTCGCTGGCGGCCTATATGGCCGCGGCCAAGGGCGACGCGGCCAAGCTCGACTCCGAGAAGTTCAAGGGCCTGGTGGCGCAGATCCACGCGAGCCTGGAGAACTCCGCGGCGCTGGAGCAGCGGCTCTGGCAGCAGCTCACGGAGAAGTCGCGGGAGAAGCTGCGCTGAGCCATGCATCTCGACCCCAGGAGGGCAGAAGAGCCATGAAAGCCATCGCCATCAACGGAAGCCCGCGCCAAGGCGGCAACACGGAGATCCTGCTCAAGAAAGCTCTAGAACCCATCAAGGCCGCGGGCTGGGACGTCGAGCTCC
>JAPLKL010000054.1 GCA_026388095.1 Elusimicrobiota bacterium
TCGGGCATGGGCAACAGCGCGACCCAAGAAGGGATTTTAGGACGAGCCGAAGCAAACTGGTGCATCAAGTCGGCCCCTCATTGCGTCGCCAAAGGTCTTCGCACCGAGTTCTTACGAGAGGCTCAAGTATTGTGTCCCCGAATTCAGGGCCAGGGGTGCCGGGGGTAGCGGCGCTGGAGTTCCTTCTTGACCGCGGGATAGGCGTTCTTCCAGAACGAGCCGAGGTCCTGGGTCTTCTGCACGGTCCGGAAGCCCGGGGACAATATGTCGAAGATGACGGGCAGGCGCCCCGCGCAGAGGCTCAGGGTCCCGTTCATCCCCAGCAGGTCCTCGAGCCGCGCGGCCAACTCCGGCGGCTGCTGCTCGAAATAGGTCAGCTTCCCGGTCCGGCCGGAGGGCAGCTTCTTGCGCGCGGGGAAGGTCTTCTCCAGGAAACCCATGAGCGCCGCTCCGAGATAGCGGCCGATCTGCGCCTCCAACGAGACCTTCTCGATCTCCGGCCAGGAGCGAGACCTTCTCGATCTCCGGCCAGGAGCTCTTCCCCGCGCAGGCTTCTTCATAGACGAGCCGCCAATCGTCCGCGTCCATCGCCGGGAAGGACAGCTCGGGATAGTGCTGGCGCGCCAGGCGCACGCGCACCAGAAGCTGCTCGACCTTCTCATCGAAGCCGGGATGCCGCAGTTCTCCGCAGGCGAACTTCTCGGCCCAGACCGCGGCCATGGCCTTGCGGTCGGCCGGGCTCGCCGTTGCCGGCTTGCTCGATAGGACCAGGCCGCGGAAGAACAGTTTCTCGCTCTTGAGCACCTTGCGCTGGCTCTCGTCGTAGCCCAGCACGGTCCTCCAGGCGCAGTCCTTCGGGAAGGTCTCCGCCACCGTCTCCGGCTCGCAAGGCAGGTACACCGGCGCGCTGGTCTGCCGGGCTTGCCCGGCTCCCGCGGTCTCCTCCACCTCCAAGGCCAGGATAAGCTTGGGGGCGCGGGATCCCTTGTCGAGCGGCAGGAGCGCCCTGCGGCCGTCGAGGAGCTGATAGACCAGGCTCTCGCCTTGCCGGGCCGCGAGCCGGTCCGCATACGACTCCAGCCAGAGCCCGGCCAGAGACCCGGTCTTGGGATCCGGCCGAGGCTCGGAGAGCCTCTCCAACTGCCGGAAGATCTCCCCGGCCTCCCAGGGCAGGTCCTCGCCGCGTCCGGCCTTGAGGTCCTCGGCCAAGACCGAGAGGTCCACGGTCTTGCCGCGGCGCCGGGCGACCGGGCTCTCCAGGACCGCGGCCATGGCGGCTGCGCTGGACAGGGCCTCGGAGCCCAGCTCCTGCGCGTCCAGGAGCACCGCGGCCAGGCGGGGAGAGATCGGATAGCGCAGGAGCTCCCGGCCCCGCTGCGTGATGCCCTCCGCAGAGACGGCGCGCAAGGCCTGCAAGGTGCGCTCGGCAGCCTGGCGGGCCGGCTCCGGCGGCAAGGTCAGCCAGTCGAGCGCCACGGGCAGCGCGGCGGCGCGCAGAAGCAAGGAGCTGAGCTCCAGGCGCAGGATCTCCGGGGGGATGGCCTCGGGCATGGAGGATTCCTCGGCATGGGACCAGAGCCGGATGCAGCGGCCGGGGCCGGTGCGGCCGGCGCGGCCGGCGCGCTGGGCCGCGCTGCTCCGGCTGATTCGGGAAAGGTAGAGGGTGTTGATGCCGCGCGCCGGACTGTAGGCCGCCATGCGGTGCAGGCCGCTGTCAATCACCGCGGCCACTCCCGGTATGGTGACCGAGGTCTCCGCCACGTTGGTGGCGACGATGACCCGCGCCGAGCCTTGGTCCGGGTCCAGGACCTTCTGCTGTTCGGGAAGTTCCATGGAGCCATGGAGGGTCTGCAGGAGCAGACCCTGCTCCCGGCAGAGCGGCCCCAGCGCCCGGGTGGTGCGCAGGATCTCGCGCATGCCGGGCATGAAGACCAGCGCGGCACCATCGAGTCCCTCTCGCAGCAGCAGGCGCAAGGCCCGCAATGCCTGTTGGTCCAAGCCCTCCCGGGGCTCGGGGGGCAGGTGCCCGACTTCCACGGGGAAGAGCCGGCCCGGCACGTCCATGTGCGCGGCGCCGGGCAGGTAGGCCAGCAGGGCCGCCGCGTCCAAGGTCGCGGACATAATCGCGAGCTTGAGGTCGGGCCGGCGCCCGGCTCTCAAGGCCTTGAGCCAGGCCAACGCCAGGTCGCTTTCGAGGGTCCGCTCGTGGAACTCGTCGAGGAGCACCGCCCCCACGCCGGAGAGGCCCGGGTCCTCCTGCAGCCTCTGCAGGAAGACCCCGTAGGTCTGGAACACCACGGCCGTGTCCTTGCCGCAGCGGCTCTCGAAGCGGACCTGATAGCCGATGAGGTCTCCGAGCTTGGTGCGGGTCTCGGAGGCGACGCGCTGCGCCAGGCTGCGCGCCGCCAGGCGGCGCGGCTGCAGGACCAGGACCTGGCCGGGGAAGTCTCCGCGCGCTTCGAGCAGGAACTGCGGGGTCTGTGTGGACTTGCCGCTGCCCGTCGGCGCGGTCAGGACCACAGCGCCGGACCGGGCCAAAGCCCGGACGATCCGCTCTTGGAAGGGGCGGATGGGGAGCGTCGCGGTCAGGCCTGCTCCTCTATATAGGCGATCCCGGCCAGAAGCTTGTCCAGGTCGGGGTGGCGCATGAAGTAGACGTAGTCGCCCATGGCCACGCTGAAGACCTTGGGGTACGGGGAGTGGGACACCAGCAGGGGCGCCAGTTCGCGCAGCACCTCCTCGTGCGCATGCCGGTAGCGGGTCCGCTCGCGCCGCCCCACGTGGGCCACGTTGTACTTGCGCTCGTAGTCGAAGTGGCTCTCCCCGCAGACCACGGAGCGCGCCCAGAGCCGGTAGAGGTCGATGTCGCAGGCCCAGTTCATCATGTCGATGGAGTGGCCTCCGGGAGGCCGCACGTTGATCTCCAGGGCCACGGCTTGGCCGTCGCGGCCGATGAGGAACTCGGTGTGGAAGAAGCGCTCGCGGATGCGGAAGGCGCACACGGCCTTGCGTCCCAGGTCCTCGATCTCGGGCGGGATGAAGCGCCGGTAATAGTAGTGGGTCGGCTGCAGGTTGGTGACGATCTCCATGATGCCGGTATTGACCCGGTGCGAGGCGCAGAACACGACGCCGCCCTCGCTATCCGTGAGGCCGTCGAAGGAGACCAGGTCGCCGGACACGAAGCACTCGATGAAGAAATCCTTGGGCGGATAGACCAGGACCCCGGCGAGCTGCTCATCGCTGTCGACCCGGAACACGCTCTGGGCGCCCACGCCCACGTCCGGTTTGAAGATCACGGGGAAGCCGTGCCGGGCCACGAAGGCGCGAATCTGCTCCGCGGAGGTCACCTTCTCGCCGGGCGCGACGGGCACGCCGGCCTGCCGGAAGATCTCCTTCATGCCGGATTTGCGGCGGTTGAAGTCCAGGTCCGCGGGCTTCTGGCCGGGGATGCCGAAGTCTTGGCGCAGCTGGGCCTCCAGGCCCAGCCAGTGCTCGGCATGGGAGTCGATGCGGTCGATGCGGCCCTGGCGGTAGATGAGGTAGGCGACGGCGCGGTAGAGGCTCTCGTAGTCGGCCATGTTGGGCACATGGGTGTACTCGGCCAAAGCCGAGCGGAGCTCCGGGCCGAGCTCGTGGTCCGGAGCGTCGCCGATGCCCAGGACGTTGGCGCCGGCCTCCCTCAAAGCGAAGGTGAAGGCCTGGAAATTCTGCGGGAAGTTCGGGGACAGGAGCAGGACGTTCATAGGAGGCTATGATAGCAAAACGCCGTCGGAGTGAGCCCGCGGACGCTAGCGCGCGAAGACCAGCCGGCCCGCGGCGATCGTCCACAGCACCTCGGCTCGGCCGATCTCCTGGGGCGCGGCCGCGCAGATGTCGCGGTCCAGAACGGTCAGGTCCGCGCGCTTGCCCACGTCGATCGAGCCCGTCTCGCGCTCGCGCAAGCCCGCGAAGGCTCCGCGCAGGGTGTAGCCGTCGATCAGGTCCCGAAGGGAGGCCCGCTCCTCCGGCATGTAGGCCGGCGTGTCCGGGCCGGCGTCGATGGCGCGGCGCGTCGCGCCGATCTGGATGGAGTCCAGCGGGTCGAGCGAGATGACGTCCCCGCCCACGGGCCAGTCGCTGCCGCAGGCGACCGTGGCGCCGGCCTGCAGCAGGCTGCGCATCCGGAAGCGGCCGGCGGCGCGCTGCGGCCCCAGGTGGACATCGAGCAGCCTGTCGGAGTGGGCGTCCTTGTAGAACCACTGCGGTTGGACCACGGCCAGGACCCCCAATTCCCGGAACCTGGGCAGGTCCTCGTCCGAGACCAGCTCGACGTGGGCGATGGTGTGGCGGGCATCCCGGGTGCCGTTGGCCTCGGCCGCGCGCGCGAAGCCCTCCAAGGCCAGGCGCACCGCCCCGTCTCCGATGGCATGGACCTGCACCTGGAAGCCCGCCCGGTCCAGGGCGCAGACCATCGCGAAGAAGTCGGGCTCCTCCCAGAGCGGGCGGCCGCGCTCGCCGGGCCGGTCGGCGTAGGGCTCCAGGAGCAGCGCGGTGTGCGCCTCCACCACGCCGTCGAGAAAGATCTTGGCCGCCCGCGGGCGGAAGCGGTCCCCGCAATGAGCGTCGCGCAGCTCGCGCAGACGGTCGAGCTGGCCCACCCCCTGGCGCGGGTCGCAGAGCCAGGAGCCGTCCACGCACAGGGCCAGCGCGCCCCGGCGGTCGAGCTCGCGGTAGGCCCGGGCCACGTCCGGGAAGAGCGCCGCGTCGTGCAGGCCGACCACGCCGCGCTCCGCCAGGCCGCGCAGAAAGCCCTCGGCCCCGGCCAAAATCTCGGCCTCGGACTGGCGGGGCAGGGCGCCCAGGACCTGCAGAATGGCCGTCATCTCGCGCACGGTGCCGGTGGGCTCCCCGGTCTCGCGGTCGAACTCGACGACCCCGCCCGAAGGCGGCGGCGTCCCGCGCCGGATGCCCGCGGCGGCGAGCGCCCGGGAATTGGCCCAAGCCGCGTGGCCGTCCGCGGCCAGCAGGAGCGCGGGACGGTCGTTGACCGCGGCGTCGAGGGCGCGCCGGTCGGGGCCCTGCGGCCCGAAGGAGCTCTGCAGCCAGCCGCCGCCCACGAGACAGGGGGCCGCCGGAGTCGCGCGGGCGTGGCGGGCGACGGCCTCCAGGCAGTCCTTCTCGCGCACCAGGCCCGACAGGTCGCAGTCCCTGCGGAACAGCCCCGCGAACGAGGAATGCGCGTGGGAGTCGCGCCAGCCCGGCAGGACCAGGCCGCCGCGCAGGTCGAGGATCCGGGTGCCCGGGCCGCAGCGGCCGCGGACCTCCGCGTCGGGCCCGACCTGGACGATGAGCTCGCCCCGGACCGCGACTCCGCCCGGCGAAGAGGCGCCCCCGCGGTAGAGGCGGCCGTTGACCAGGACCAGGTCCGCGGGCTCGGCCGGCATCCGCGCGGCGCTCAGGATGGGACCAGGTTGGGGTCTTTGGCCTTGATATAGTCCAGGAGGCTCTTGCCCATGTCGGTGAGCAGTTGGACCTGCCCGTAGTCGAGCTGGACGTTGTTGAGATACTGCAGGATCAAGGTGTCGCCGATCTCCGTCTCGGGCAGGATCCCGGAGAAGAAGAAACCCAGCTTCTCGAACTCCGGGGCCAGGAAATAGGCCGCAGGGTCCGCGAGGTCGAGGTAGAGGTAGACGGCGCCGAGCTGGCGCCTGCAGAGGTCGTGCAGGGAAGCCCGGACCTGCCGGACCGCATCCTGGCCGTAGCGCTCGATCCAGATCTCGGCGCAGCTCTCCGAGGCGTACACGTCGGTGCGCACGGCCGCCTTCTCCTCGGCGATGCGGGCCTGCTCGGGATCCGGGACCCGGAAGCTGTGCACGGCCCCGATGTTGGCGAAGAGCTTCTCCAGCATGGGGCGGTGCGCCTGGGGCAGGTAGAGGGTCAGGCGGTGCGGGGGCTGGAGGTACTTGAAGCTGAGGGCCACGCTGAGGCGCTGCTTGCTCGCCCCGGAGATGCCCTTGAACACCCAGGAACCCGGGCTGGCCGCGAGGTAGACCCCGCAGTCGTTGATGCCGTACTTGACCACCACTTTCTGCGTGAACAGGTGGTTGGTCACGGAGTTGACGTAGACGCCGGTCAGAGGGTACTTCTTCTCCATGGAGAACAGCTGGTCGGTCAGGCGGGTCAGGCAGCCCTGGCCGCGGTACTCCATGTTGACGAAGGCGAAGGTGAGCTCCGCGATGCGCGCCCCTACGCGGGGGTAGTGCAGGGCGGCGTGGCCCATGAACTTGTTCTCCTTGGTGACCGCGACCACGGAAATGAGCTCCTCGCTGGCGTTGAGCTCGGCCAGGCGCTCGGGGTAGTAGATGTTGTCGTCGAAGAAGGTGTAGCCGTGCGACTTGTAGGCGCAGCGGGAGACCTCGATGGCCTCCTCCCGGCGCATGCGGCGCACGTCGTAGGGAATCTTCTCCTGGATGACCTTGGCGGCCGGGGGCCCCGCCTCCTCCTCCAGCTTCTGGCCCGGGAAATACTCCTCGATGCTCTTCTGGGGCAGGCGCTTGACCAGGTGCAGCTCCTTGCCTTCGCAGCCCAGGTTCACGAAGGAGACCTCGTCCATGACCTTCTTCATGAGGTGCATGCCCAGCCCGGCGGTGTCCTTCTGAAGAGCCTGCTTGGGGTCGTAGTCCTTGAGGAGGGAGGGGTCGAAGGGCAGGCCGCGGTCCTTGATGATGAGCCGCAGCCCCAGGGGGGCGCGCTCGGCGATGATGTCGAAGTCGGCCTGCTCTGCGGCCTCGAAAGCGTGCTTGATGACGTTGGCCACAGCCTCCTCGGCCGCGAGCTCGATCTCGCCCAAAGCGGGCTCCTGGAACCCGAACTTCTCGGCGGCCTTGCGCACGAAGGCCAGGACGAGGTCGAGGTAGCCGAGGTCGTTGGGGATGGTGAGCTTCAAGGAATCGAGTCGAGCCATGGTTGGCCTCCCATTCTGGTCGCTGGCGGCGGGATACTGGCCGCGGACGGTCGTGATTGTACCAAAGATGACTTACGGCTGGGCAGAATCAGGACAGCACGTGCCCCAGGAAGTAGGGCAGCTGCTTGCGCCACCAGGGCCAGTCGTGGTTCACGTCCTGGCCCCAGAGGTCGAGCCAATGCGGCACGCCCTTGCCGGTCAGGACCTGGGACAGGCGCTGGCTCTCGGGCAGGCAGACGTGCTCCCAGGCGCCCTGGCCCACGCAGATGATGATGCGGCTCTGGCGGTAAAGGTCCAGGAACCAGTCGTTGTTGAGGCCGGGCAGGTAGCGCAGGGGGTCGTTGTAGTAGATGTTGTCGTCGCAGTAGTCCCCCAGCGGATGGTAGTTCTCCAGGCTGTAGACGCCGCTCAAGGCGATGACGGTGTCGCAGAGGTCCGGATGGCGGAAGAAGAAGTTGGCCGCGTGGAAGGCGCCGCCGCTGCAGCCGGTGACGATCATCTGCCGCGGGGCGCTGCTCCCGGTCATCGAGCCCACGAAGGGGAGGACCTCGTGCAGCAGGCACGCCTCCCAGGCCGCGTGCCGGCGCCCGCGCTCGGCCGGGTGGGCGCCCTCGTTGGCCCAGCTCTCCCAGTCCCGGCCGTCGACCGCGACGATGCGCAGACGGCCCGCTTCCAGGAACGGCCGGCAGGCCTCGACCATGCCGAAGTTCTCGAAGTCGAAGAATCTCCCCCCCACGGAAGGGAACACCAGCATGGGCTTGCCGGCATGGCCGTAGGTCTTGAGCTCGAAATCCTCGCTCAGGCGCGGACTGTACCACTTATGATGGTCGTTCATTCATATTCCTCTCTCTTCATTTTACAGAATTGCTATCATCCGTTACAAAGGAGCTCAAATGAAACGAACTGGATGGTTCCTGGTGCTAATGGCTATGGCAATGACAACCCCCCTCACGCAGACGGCCCGCGCCGAAGAGCGCGCGCAGGTGCCGGAGCAGTATAAGTGGAACACCGCCGACCTCTACGCCTCCGAGGCCGCCTGGTCCGCGCAGAAGGACGACATCGCGGCCCGCATCCCGAAGCTGGCGTCTTTCCAGGGCAAGCTGGGCGACTCCGCGGCTTCCTTCTATACGGCGCTCTCCTTCCTGATGGACCTCGACAAGGACCTCTCGCACCTGGGCACCTACGCCTCCATGCGCTCCGACGAGGACACCCGCCTGAGCCGGCCCCGGGAGATGAAGCAGATGGCCGAGGACCTGGGCGTCAAGTTCGCGGCCGCCGCCGCCTTCATCCGGCCCGAGATCCTGGCCTTGGGCGAGGCCAAGGTCAAGGGCTTCGTCAAGGTCGAGCCGCGCCTGGCGCCCTACGGCCCCTGGCTCGACGATATCCTGCGCTACGCGCCGCACACCATGACGGCTCCCGAGGAGAAGGTGGCGGCCGAGGCCGCGATCATGGCCGAGGGCGCCTCCAACGCCTACAACACCTTCACCAACGCGGACCTCCCCTACCCCGAGGTCACGCTCAAGTCGGGAGAGAAGGTGCGCCTCGACGCCCAGGCCTACACCAAGTACCGCGCCGCGGCGGACCGCGGCGACCGCGACCTGGTCTTCAAGACCTTCTGGACCAAGTACAAGGACTTCGAGCGCACGCTGGGCGCGACCCTCGACGCAAACGTCAAGACCCACGTCTTCGACAAGAACGTGCACAAGTTCGCCAGCTGCCTGGAGGCGGCGATCTTCAACTCCAACGTGCCGACGAGCGTCTACACCCAGCTCATCAAGGACGTGCACGCCAACATCCCCACCCTGCACCGCTACCTCAAGCTGCGCCAGAAGATGATGGGCGTAGACCAGCTGCGCTACGAGGACCTTTACGCGCCCATCGTCAGCAAGGTGGATATGGTCTACAGCCCCGGTGAGGCCAAGGAGCTGGTCGAAAAGGCCGTGGCGCCGCTGGGCCCGCAGTACGTGGCGGACCTCAAGAAGGGCTATGAGGAGCGCTGGGTGGACTTCATGCCCACCACGGGCAAGAAGTCCGGAGCCTACTCCACCGGCGCCTACGGGGTGCATCCCTACCAGCTGCAGAACTTCACGGGGATCTACGATGAAGTCTCGACCTTGGCGCACGAGTCGGGGCATTCCATGCACACCTTCCTCTCGGACAAGAACCAGCCCTACCCGACCCACGACTACAAGATCTTCGTGGCCGAGGTGGCCTCGACCTTGAACGAGAACCTGCTCCTGCACCACATGCTCCAGCAGACCAAGGACAAGGACACCCGGCTCTTCCTACTGGGCAGCTACCTCGACGGCCTGCGCACGACTTTGTTCCGGCAGACCCTCTTCGCCGAGTTCGAGCTCAGGATCCACGAGATGGCAGAGAAGGGCGAACCGCTGGTCGGCGAGAAGCTCACCGAGCTCTACCGGAGCCTGGTCAAGGAGTACTACGGCGACGCGGCGGGCGTGTGCAAGGTCGACGATCTCTACGGCATCGAGTGGGCCTACATCCCGCACTTCTACTACGACTTCTACGTCTACCAGTACGCGACCAGCATCACGGCCTCCGCAAAGATCACGGCCAACATCCGCACGGACAAGACCGCGAAGAGCCGGGACGCCTACCTCAAGATGCTCTCCTCGGGCTCGTCCAAGTACCCCATCGACCTGCTCAAGGGCGCCGGGGTGGACATGACCACCTCCGAGCCGTTCAACGCGGCCATCAAGGAGATGAACGACACCATGGACGAGATGGAGAAGCTGCTGGCGCAGAAGCCGTAAGGGCTAGAGCTGGTCGTCCGCGTCCTTGCGCGGGGCCTTGGTCCGGGGCTTGCGCTTGGCATGCGCAGGCGGTGCGGACGGCGCCGCCGCAGGGGACGAGGCGCTGGCAGCGGGGGCCTTGGCCCGGGGTTTGCGTTGCGCAGACGGGGGAGGCGCGGAGGGCTCCTCCTCAGCAGGGGACGAGGCGCTGGCGGCGGGATGGCCGCCGCGGGCCTGTTGGCGCGACGCGGCGCCTTCCCTGAAGGCTTCGACGACCTTGCTCGCCAACTCCGCGGCGACGCCTTCCAGCGAGGGATCCCGCGACTGTCCCGCCCAGAGCGCTTCATGGGTATAGGCCGACTCCACCACGACCGAATGGATGCTGACGGGCTGCACGCCCTCGCCCGCCACGGTCGCGATGAGGTCGCAGGCCGCCCGCTGGCCCTCGGAGGTCACCTGGGCCGACTTGAAGGCCGGCCCCCGCGTCCCGATGTCGCGGGCGAGCGTCTGAGCCAGCATGCCATCGGCCTTGGTGGCCGCGGCGATGCAGAGCCTCGGGCCGGAAGCAGACGGAGCCGCCCCGCGGTCCGGCTGAGGAGCCGGTTTCTTCGCGTTGCCGCCCGACGGCGCGGCCGCGCAGACGGCCGAGAATGCGAGCTCCCAGGCAAAGACCACGGACAACCAAGTAACGGTTCTCATTCGATCCTCCCGCCGCTGGTCCGGCCTAGCCGGACCCTGAACAAGTTATAAAATTTCCCGCGCCATAGGAACGCCTCTGAAAGCGCGGCCGCGAGCCCCGCGACACAAATCCGCCCGCCGGAACGTCTAATCCTCAGTCAGGAGGTGTACCTTTATGAGACATGCCATCTGCGCCGCTTTGCTCGCAAGCTTGGCGGCAGTCCCCCTGTGCGCAGCGGAGACGCACAATGACCGCAAGGCCGACGCGAAGGCAGCGGCCGAGTCCGGACATCGCCGCATGGCCGACCGGATGCATGAGCAGCTCGGCTTGAACGCCGAGCAGGCCAAGAAGGTGGACGCGGCCATCCAGGAGCACCGGGATGCGGTCAAGCCCCTGCGGGAAGCGCTGAGCAAGGCGGTCCGGAGGGTCCACGGCCTGCTGGAGATCGAGGCCTCGGACAAGGATATCCAGGCCGCTCTCGACCAAGTCGAGCAAGCCCGCAGATCCCTGCTCGCCGAGACCGACAAGCTCAAGAAGACCATGGAGACCATGCTCACCCCGACCCAGCGCGCGAAGATGCTGGTCATGCGCGAGAAGATGATGCGGCGCGGCGGAGGCGCTCATGAGGGCTGGCGGGCCAGGGACTCAAAGGAAGAACGCGGGGCGCGCCACGGCGCCGAGGGGCAGAAGGATCGGGCCGGCGATCAGGAGCCAGAGGACGACTAAGGACCGTTCCCAGCAGTGAGCGGCCCCCTTCCCTTGCAGGGAAGGGGGCCTTGTCTTAGTCTTCCACCTCCGCAAATCGTAGAATATAGGCATGGGCGCACCAAGCTCAGCCGAGGACGATGCCGAACTCGTCTCGCGAGTCCAGTCCGGAGAGCAAGACGCGTTCGCGGAGCTCGTCCGCCGGAATCATGCCTGGGTCCTGGGCCTCTGCGCGGCGACCCTCGCGGACCGCTCCGCGGCGGACGACGCGTCCCAGGAGGTCTTCCTCAAGGCCTACAAGTCCCTCCCGCGGTTCAAAAGCGGCTCGTCCTTCTCCACTTGGCTGCACCGCATCGCGGTCAACCATTGTTTTGACCTCCTGCGCAGCCGGGCCCGCCGCAAGACCGAGTCCTGGGACGAGCTCCTGGAGAAGGAAGGCGAGCGCATCCATCTCCTCCTGGCCGCGCCCGCGCAGGCCGGGCACTCGCCAGAGGACGCCGACCTCGTCCGACGGGTGCTGGACTGCCTGCCCCCCGACTACCGGCTGGTCCTGACTTTGCGCGAAGTCCAGGGCCTCAGCTACGATGAGATCGCGGCGGCCATGGACTGCTCCTTGGACTCGGTCAAAGCCCGCCTGCAGCGCGCGCGCCGGGACTTCACGGAGCGCCTGCGACACTTTCTGGACCCCCTCAGCGTCTAAAGAGCGAGGCCCATGAAAGACCAGGAGACCGACGAGAAGCTCTGGCCGCGCCTAGCCGCGGCCTTTTTGCGCGCCCCGGCCCGCCCCTCCTCATTGGAGACCGAGGCTTTCGTGAGCAAGGTCATGGCCCGCCTGGAGCGGCCGGCCGAAGCTCCTTGGTTCTCGGCGGGACTGCGCTGGCTGGTCCCGGCCATGAGCGTCGCCTTGGCGGCATCGGCCCTGCTCATCGCCCGGCCCGATCAAAGGTTCACCCCGCCGGAGGACGTCGTGCTCCTGGCGGCGGGCTCCAGGGCCGCGCCGCAGGCGGTTCCGCCCACGACGGACGAATTGGTGGCTATGGTCATGGAGAGAGAATGAGACTGGATTGGAGACAAGCGGTGCCGGCCCTGCTGCTGGGCTGCCTCATAGGGATATGGGGCGGCGCCTGGCTGCACCGGGCAGGACTGCGGCACATGCGGACCGATGGCGCCGAGACGCAGCGGCTGCTGCACCAGTTCAGCTCGGAGCTCAAGCTCGACGCGGGCCAGCAGGACGCGGTCAAGGCGGTGCTGGAATCCTACCGCACCCAGATGAAGGCCCTGCACGAGGACCATGCCAAGCGCTTCGGCGAGATCCGCGCCTCCATGCGCGACGACATCGCCAAGCTCCTGAACCCGGAGCAGGTCAAGCGCTTCCAGGACATCCAGTCGCGCTGGGACGCCCGCCACAAGGATTGGAAATAACCCCATCATGATCAAAACCCTTATCCTCAGCCTTCTGCTGTCGGCCCCGGCCGCGGCGCAGACCGCGGCCGGCATGTCGCCTTTGCCGCCCGAGCAGGCGCCCGACCGGGTGCTCACCTGGGAGGACTGCGTGGCCCTGGCCGCGCAGAAGAACCCCGGCCTAGTCTCGTCCCAGTATGCCAAGCAGGCGGGGCGCGCCTCCTACCTGGGGAGCTTCAACGGGCTCCTGCCCGGAGTCTCCCTCTCCAACAGCTACTCCTCTTCGAACGGCTCCAGCGGAAAGCCCGGCTACTCGGCCGCGGCCTCGGCCAGCATCAGCCTCTTCGATATGGGGCAGATCGCGGGCATCCGCTCGGCCTCCGCGGGCTATTCCCAGGCCGAAGCCAACCTGCGCCAAGCCTCCGCCAGCCTGCGCTTCAGCCTCCGCTCGGCCTTCACCCAGGCCTTCATCGCCGAGAAGAACGTGGAGGTGGCGCGCAAGATCCTGGAGATCCGCCAGAGGAACTCCGAGGAGGTCTCCCTGAAGTACCAGTCCGGCAAGGAGTACAAGGGCAACATGCTCAACGCCCAGGCCCAGCTCCTCCAGTCGCGGGCGAGCCTGGCGCAGGCCCTGCGCAGCGTGAGGACCGCGCGGCGCGCCTTGGACCAGCAGTTGGGCCTGGACGATTTCTCCGCGGTGTCCGTGACCGGGACGCTGACGGCCCTGGCGCCGCCGGAGCTCCCCGCCGACCTCGACGAGCTCATCTCCAACCGGCCGGACGTCCTGGTCCAGGAGGCCGTGATCAAGGCCCAGCGGGCCTCTGTGGCCTCCGCGCAAAGCCCGCTATGGCCGAGCCTGTCGGCCGATTACACCCGCTCCCGCAGCGCCGGCTATGAGTTCCCGGGCTCGAACTACGGCTGGTCGGCGGGGGCCACGCTGAGCTATCCCATCTTCGGCGGCGGGCCCACGTCCACCTATTTCGCGGTCAAGGGCGCGAAGAACAATCTGGAGAAGTCCCTGCAGGACCTGCGCTCGGTGCGCAACGCGGCGCTCGTGGACCTGGAGAACAACTGGGCCGCATACGCCAACGCCGTGGACCAGCTCCGGGTGGCGGAGGCCAGCCTGGAGTCCGCGCGCCAGCGCAACGCCGAGGCCGAGGTCCGCTACGCCAGCGGCCTGCTCAGCTTCGACAACTGGGAAGTCATCGTCGGCGAGTGGGTCAGCGCCGAGCAGCAGGCCATATTCGCCCAGTCCGGCACGGTGACGGCGCAGGCGGCATGGGAAAAATCTCTGGGAAAGGCTTTGGGGGAATAGCATGAAGAAGATCCTTATCATCGTACTGGTCTTGGGAGTGCTAGGGGCAGGCGGCTGGGCCCTGAAGAGCAAGTTCTCCAAGCCCGCGCGGCCGGACGCGGTCGCGGTCAAGGCCGCCGAGGCCTCTATCGAGCAGACCGTTGAAGCCACGGGGTCCGTGGCGCCGTACCACCGCGTCGAGATCAAAGCGGCCATCGGGGGGCGCATCGAGAAGCTCCTGGTCAAGGAGGGCGACCGGGTGAGCCAGGGCCAGATCATCGCCTGGATGAGCTCCACCGACCGCGCCGCCATCCTCGACGCCGCCCGGGCGCAGGGCCCCGAGGTTCTCAAGAAATGGCAGGACGCCTATAAGCCGACGCCCATCATCGCGCCCCTGCCCGGGGTCATAATCCTCAACAACGTGGTCGAGGGCCAGACCGTGGATTCCAGCGTGGTCATCTATGCCATGTCCGACATCCTCATCGTCGTCGCGCAAGTCGACGAGTCTGACATCGGACGCATCCACGTCGCGATGCCCGCGCGCATCACCTTGGACTCCTACCCCGACAAGAAGGACGAGGCCAAGGTCTTCGACATCCTCTACGAGGGCAAGAACGTGTCCAACGTCATCCAGTACCAGGTCAAGATCAAGCTCGACAAGCTCCCCGCCTATTTCCGGTCCCAGATGACGGCCAACATCAGCTTCATCCTCAACCGCAAGGAGAAAGCCCTGCTGGTCCCGGCCAGCGCGGTGCGCGAGAAAGACGGCGTCAAGCAGGTCCTCACTCCCAGCCCCGAGCCCGGCGGCAAGGACGTCTGGAAGGAGGTCAAGACCGGCATCGAGAACGACACCTCGGTGGAGATCGTCTCGGGCCTGGCCGCCGGAGACACGGTCCTCATCCGCCAGGCGCGCTACGTGCCCCAGGCCGCCGCGGCCAGCAGCCCGCTGGCCATGGGCGGCGGCAGGCCCAGCGGCCCCTCCGGACAGGCGCCGCGGGGCGGCGGGGGCGGCGGAGGCGGAGGCCGCTGATGTCCCTCATCGAGATCAAGGGCATCACCCGCTCCTATCAGGTGGGCGGCAGCGAGCTCAAGGTCCTCAAGGGGATAGACCTCACCATCGAGGAAGGCGAGTTCGTGGCCATCATGGGCCCTTCCGGCTCGGGCAAGTCCACCCTCATGCAGATCCTGGGCCTGCTGGACCGCCCGACTTCGGGCCAGTACCACCTGCTGGGGCGGGACGTCTCCCGGCTCTCTGACGACGAAGGCGCCATCCTGCGCTCGCGCACCATCGGCTTCATCTTCCAGATGTTCAACCTCCTGGCCCGGACCTCCGCCTTGGACAACGTGGCCCTGCCCATGATCTACTCCGGCGCGCCCAACCGCGAGGAGCGGGCCTTGGACGTGCTCAAGCAGGTGGGTCTCCAGGACCGCATCCACCACAAGCCCAACGAGCTTTCCGGCGGCCAGCAGCAGAGGGTGGCCGTGGCCCGCTCCTTGGTCAACCACCCTAAGATCATCTTCGCGGACGAGCCCACCGGCAACCTGGCCTCGGACCAGGCCGAGGATATCCTCAACCAGCCCAAGCTCCTCAACCGCGGCGGCATCACCATCATCATGGTCACGCACGAGCCCGACATCGCGGCCCATGCCAAGCGCATCATCCGCATCAAGGACGGCATGGTCGTGGCCGACGAGCTGACCGCGGACGGCGAGAAGGACTGCTCCGGGGGCGGCGGCGTGGCCCTAGCGAAGGCCGCGACCAAGCTCGGCTCGGAGATGAAGGTCGACCTCAGCCATCCCGAGCTCAGCTTCTCCGAGATCCGGGAGTTCAGCGCCTCGGCCCTGCGCGCGCTGGGCGCCAACAAGGTGCGCAGCGCCTTGTCGATGCTGGGCATACTCATCGGGGTGGGCGCGGTCATCGCCATGATGGCCATAGGCAAAGGCGCGCAGAAATCCATCGAGGCCCGGCTGGCCAGCCTGGGCTCGAATCTGGTCATGATGATCCCGGGCTCCACCTCGGTGGGCGGCGTGCGCGGCGGCTCGGGCTCCCGCAGCCGCTTCACGCTCGAAGACGTGAAGGCCATCTCCAAGGTCCGCCACGTCGCGCGCGTCGAGGGCACCGTCGGCGGCTCCGGCCAGATGGTGTACAAGGACCAGAACTGGAACACCCAGCTCACCGGCGCCACCTCGCTCTACGCCGCCATGCACAACGCCCAGCCTTATTACGGCCGCTTCTTCACCGACGAGGAAGACCTGCACCTCGACCGCGTCGTCCTGCTCGGCCAGAGCGTGGTCAACAACCTCTACCCCAAGGGCGAGAACCCCGTCGGCACCATCGTCAAGATCAACCACATCAACTTCGAGGTCATCGGCATACTCCCCATCAAGGGCTCCACGGGCTTCCGGGACCAGGACGACATGGCCATCATCCCCCTGCGCACGGCCATGAAGCGGGTCGTGGGCAAGGTCTACGTGGACAACATCTCCATCGAGGCCGATGGGCCGGAGTCCATCACCCCGGTCATAGCCGATGTGCAGCGCCTCATGCGCCGCCGCCACCACCTGCCCGACTACAAGGACGACGACTTCACGCTGCGCAACATGGCCGACATCCAGGCCGCGCTCTCCGGCACCACCCAGACCTTCACCCTGCTGCTGGGCATCGTGGCCGCGATCTCGCTGCTGGTGGGCGGCATCGGCATCATGAACATCATGCTGGTCTCGGTCAGCGAGCGCACCCGCGAGATCGGCCTGCGCAAGGCCGTGGGCGCGGCCCGCCGGGCCATCCTCTCCCAGTTCCTCATCGAGTCCGCGGTGCTCTCCACCATGGGCGGAGTGATCGGCATCGTCATGGGCATGACGGTCTCTTTCACCCTCTCCCAGTTCGCGGGCTGGGCCGCCGTCGTCACCCCCCAGTCCGTCCTGATGGCCTTCCTCTTCTCGGCCACCGTCGGGGTCATCTTCGGCTTCTGGCCAGCGCGCAAGGCCTCGCTGCTCTCACCCATCGAAGCCCTGCGGTATGAGTAGCCTCATCGAGCTGCAGGGCATCACCCGCTCCTACCGGCTGGGCGGCGGCGAGCTCCAGGTCCTCAAAGGCATCAGCCTGAGCATCGAGGAAGGAGAGTTCGTGGCCATCATGGGCCCGTCGGGCTCGGGCAAGTCCACCTTGATGCAGATCCTGGGCCTGCTGGACCGCCCGACATCCGGCAAGTTTCATCTTCTCGGCCGGGACGTCTCCCGGCTCTCCGACGACCAGGGCGCCATCCTGCGCTCGCGCACCATCGGCTTCATCTTCCAGATGTTCAACCTCCTGGCCCGGACCTCCGCTTTGGACAACGTGGCCCTGCCCATGATCTACTCCGGCGCGCCGAACCGCGAGGAGCGCGCCTTGGACGTGCTCAAGCAGGTCGGACTCTTGGACCGCATCCACCATAAGCCCAACGAGCTCTCGGGAGGGCAGCAGCAGAGGGTGGCCGTGGCCCGCTCCTTGGTCAACCGCCCCAAGATCATCTTCGCGGACGAGCCCACCGGCAACCTGGCCTCCGACCAGGCCGAGGAGATCCTTCACCAGCTCAAGCTCCTCAACCGCGGCGGCATCACCATCATCATGGTCACGCACGAGCCCGACATCGCGGCCCATGCCAAGCGCATCATCCGCATCAAGGACGGCATGGTCGTGGCCGACGAACTCACCGCCGATGGAGAACAGGATTCCTCCGGAGGAGGAGTGGCAGTGAAAAAGGCGGTCCGGACCCGCTCCCAACTCAAGGTCGACCTCAGCCCGCCGGGGGCCAGCCTGGCCGAGCTCCGGGAGTTCAGCGCCTCGGCCCTGCGCGCCCTGGGCGCCAACAAGGGCCGCAGCGCCCTTTCCATGCTGGGCATCCTCATCGGCGTAGCCGCGGTCATCGCCATGCTGGCCATCGGAAAGGGCGCCCAGAAATCCATCGAGGGAAGGCTGGCGAGCCTGGGCTCGAACCTGGTGATGCTGTTCCCCGGCGCTCCCAGCGCGCGCGGGGTCCGCGGCGCGGCAGGAGGCGCAGACAGCAGCCGCCTGACGCTCTTGGACTCCAAGGCCATCCGCGGCCTGGGCCCGGGGATCAAGGACCTCTACCCCGAGGCCGAAGGCAACGTGCGCGTCGTCTACGGGGCCAAGAACACGGTCACGGAGATGCAGGGCGTCACCGCGAGCTTCGCCCCCATGCGCAACGCCAACCCGGTCTACGGGAGGTTCTTCACCGCGCGCGAGGACCTGATGAAGGACCGCGTGGTCCTGCTGGGCACGACCGTGGTCAAGGACCTCTTCGGCCTGGAGAACCCCCTCGACAAGTCGGTCAAGATCAATCACATGAACTTCAGGGTCATCGGGATACTCCCCTCCAAGGGCGCCAGCGGCTTCGGCGACCAGGACGACATGATCGTCGTCCCCATCAACACGGCCATGAAGAGGGTCCTGGGGACCCAGTACCTCCACGAGATGGCCATCGAGTGCGCCTCCCCCGAGGCGATCCAACCCGTGATCGCGGAGATCCGCAGGTTCCTGCGCCACCGCCACCGCCTGCCGGACTACAAGGAGGACGATTTCAACCTGCGCGACATGACCCAGATGCAGGCCACCCTCTCCGAGACGACGCGCACCATGTCTTTGCTCCTGGGCTTCGTCGCGGCCATCTCGCTCATCGTCGGCGGCGTGGGCATCATGAACATCATGCTGGTCTCGGTCAACGAACGCACGCGCGAGATCGGCCTGCGCAAGGCCGTGGGCGCGCCGCGGCGGGCCATCCTGGCCCAGTTCCTCCTGGAGTCCGCCGCGCTCTCGACCTTGGGAGGCCTGCTCGGCATCCTCCTGGGCGTGTCCATCTCCTGGGGGCTCTCCGCCTTCGCGGGCTGGGCCGCCGTGGTGAGCCCGCAGGCGGTGCTGCTGGCCTTCGCCTTCTCGGCCGGAGTGGGGATCGTCTTCGGGTTCTGGCCCGCGCGCAAGGCGTCCTTGCTCTCGCCGATCGAGGCCCTGCGCTACGAGTAGGCCGGTCCAGCTCCCGCCGCCGGCCTAGATCTCCCCGTTCCGGACCTTTTCCTGGATGGCGTCGAAATAGCGGTCCGCCTCCTCCACGCTCTTGAAGAAGGAGCCGTCGGGCAGCAGCTTGGCGATGTCGAAGACCTTCTGGATCTCCGGCCGCATGTTCGACACCATGAACACGCCTTGCTTGGCCTGGACGTCCCGCATGGTCTTGAGGACCACCCGCAGCCCCATGCTGCTGATGTACTCGAGCATGGACAGGTCCAAGACCAAGCCCCTGACCGGGGTCTGCATGAGCATGGCGACGCGGTTCTCCAGCTGCGTCGCGGTCGTGGTGTCCAGCCTGCCGACCAAGGACAACTGGAAGAAGCACGTCTGCCTTTCCTGCGAGTTGATTAGAAGGCTCATCTCGATATCCTCCTGAAGCGCCGTCAGCTATCATACCAAACGCACAGGCGATAATATGATACCCTCCTGGAACCACAGGAGGTTGAATTGACTCTGATGAAGATCATTCGACTGCTCTCCCTCTGGACCGCGCTCGGCGCGCTCGTCCCGCCGGGGGCCCTCGCCGCGGCCGGAGCCCCGAATTACAACGACGCCACGACCATCGCCCTGCAGCACGCCAACAGCCCGGCCGACTGGGTCCCGACGGACGGCTCCATCGTCAAGATAACCGGGGTCAAGGCCACCGATCACAACAACTACGGCATCACCTATGTCAACGGCGATACCAATATCATCGTCCGGAGCCTGGCCTATGCGTACCGCTACAACAAAGTCGGCAGCTACACGACCTTCAGCTCATTTCCGAATGCCGCCTCTTGGGTCACCACGGGCAACGACGCCACGAGGTTCCTGCTGGACAATGGAGTGACCGGAGCCAACGTCACCGCTTTGATGGAGCGCGGGCTCGGCATGCAGGACAGCGGGGTGCATGACGCCATGATCGAGTACGCCCTGGCGCCGAACAATGACATCCTTATGCGGCCGAGCAAGGACCCGGACATCGCCAACTACTTCGACTCGACGCATTACGGCACCAGCGCCCCGTTCAATAAGCCCGCGGCCATGAGCGCCGGAGTCTACGCGAACTTCCAGACCTACTACAACAATTGGGTCCGCGACACCTTGGTCGTGAGGAGCTCCACCTTCCCCTTTTCGGAACTCGGCTACACCTATTTCTGGGGCAACGGCTACACCCTCCCCCAGATCAAGGGCATGAGCGAGTTCATCATCCCGGGCGGCACGGCCGTGGATATCTACGGTATCTATGCGACGCAGTCCTACATCTACACGCGCAACGACGGCTCCGTCTTCAGCAGCGCGGCCGGCTCGCAGTACGGCAACGGCTTCGCCAGCTTCGACATCACCGGGACCTGCGACAGCGTCTGGGCCGGACATCGTTTCCAGAAGAACATCCGCTCCGGCGCGACCCCGAACCAGATCATCGTGGAGAACACCGGGTCGGTCTCGGGAGGCTCCGGCTTATTGGTCTGGTCCCTGAACTACGACGTGACCAACAACGGCTCCATAACCGGAGCGACCTCCAATAAATTCAACATCGCCGGGACCTCCAACATCGGGATCCTGTTCCAGGGGGATACCAGCCTGGCTTACGGCACGCCGCTGGCGGGCATCAACAAGCTCACCAACAACGGGACCATCTCCAGCCCGGGCACGGCGGTCCAGGCCGCGGCCGGCGACACCGCCATCATCAACAACCCCGGCGGGACCATCTCCGGCGGCAACTACGCCATCCTGACCGGCGCTGGCAACGACACCGTCACGCTGCACGGCGGCCTGGTCAGCGGCAAGGTGGACCTGGGCGGCGGCACCAACGCCCTGACCGTGGACGGGGCGACCCAGCTGGGCTTCACGCTGGACCCCAACACCAAGGGGACCGCGCAGGTCGCCAACCCGGGCACCGTCAACATCAGCAACGACAAACTCACTCTGTCGCCCAGCGTCACCGGCAACGTAGTGAACGGGGACACCTTCCTCATCGTGGACGCCACGGCCCTGACCGCGGACACCTCGAAGATCACCGTACAGAACGATCCCTCCCACCCCATGCTCACCTTCACGCTCGGCAAAGCCGGCAACCAGCTGTCCTTGACCGCGACCCGCGACAACAGCTTCTACTCCTCCGGCAGCGGCAACCCGTCGCTGGGGGCCGTTTTGGACAGCCTGGCGAGCTCGGCGAGCGGGGACATGGCCGCGGTCCTGGCCGCTCTGGACGGCTCCGGCGGCGCCGCCAACGCGCGGCAGCTGCAGCCCGGGGTGGACAACGGGGGGCTCGCCGCGGTCCAGCAGACCCAAGGCCAGTTCCTGGGCACAGTCATGGGCCACCTGGAAGGCCTCGGCTCCGGAGCGGCGTCGGCAAGCAGCGTCAGCGGGGCCGCCGCGGGCGGAGCCGCCGCGGCCGAGCTCGATCCCGCGGTGTGGAGCCAGGGCATCGGCACCTACATGCATCAGTCCCCGCGGGGGCAAAGCAACGGCTACGCCGCCAGCATCTACGGCTGGTCCGGCGGCTATGACACGGAGGTGCGCCCAGGCCTGATCCTCGGGGTCGGCGCAGGCTACGCCCACGACCTGGTCCGGTCCGCGGACAGCGGCGGCCGCAGCGACGTGGACAGCTACCAAGGCAGCGGCTACGGCGGCTTGACCGGCGACACCGGCTATGTCAACGGGCTCCTGTCCATCGCCCACAACCGCTACGACTCCTCGCGCCAGATCACTTTCGGAGGCCTGGCCCGCACCGCGCTGAGCTCCTACAACGGCCGGCAGTACACCGGCTACGCGGAAGGAGGATTCTTCCGCGAGAGATACGGGCTGAAGCTGACCCCTCTGGCGTCTTTGCAGTACACGCACCTGCGCACCGATGCCTACAGCGAGACCGGGGCCGGCGCCGCGGACCTCTCCGTGGACGCCCAGGACTACGATCTCCTCGAATCCGGCCTCGGCTTCAAGCTGGCCTATCCCGTGCGCGCCAGGCTGGGCGAGCTCTCCCCGGACTTCCACGCGCGCTGGCTCTACGACCTGGTCGCGCAGAGCCAGCAGGCCACCGCCACTTTCGCCGGGGGCGGGCCCTCGTTCACCACCGGCGGCTTCACCCCGGCCCGCTCGAGCTTCGACCTGGGCGCCAAGCTGGCCCTGACGCTCAAGCAGACGCCTCGGCGGGCCCTGACGGTCGCGCTGAACTACGATCTCCAGCTCAAGACGGACTTCTACAGCCACTCGGGCTCGGTCAATCTGCGCTACAGCTTCTAAGAGGATGACATGATGAATAGACAGCTCATCGCCTGGCTTTCGTGCTTCATGCTGGTCGCCGCGCGAGCGTCCGGTGAGGAGAGCCGTCCGGACGCGTACGAGGATGCCGTAAAGACCGCCCGCAGCGAGATCTGGCAGGACATCAATACCGGCAAGTGCGGCAGCGCGACCGCGGCCATCATGGAGAACGGCCAGGTGGTCTACGCCGAGGGGTTCGGGATGGCCGACAGGGAAGAGGGCATCCCGGTCGACAAAGACACCATCTTCAATATCGGCTCCGTCAGCAAGGTCTATGTGGCGGCCTCGATCATGCTGCTGGTCGACGACGGCAAGGTCTCGCTCGACAAGCCGGTCGCGGACTATCTCCCGGAATTCAAGATGGCGGACGAACGCTATAAGAAGATCACCGTGCGGATGATCCTGAACCACACCTCGGGCCTGCCGGGCACGGCGTGGGCGAATTCGTCGGGGTTCAAGTATTTCGACCGCTACCAGCAGGACACGATCGAGGCTTTAGCCCGCGCCCATCTCAAGCATGAGCCGGGCGCGATGGCGGTCTACTGCAATGACGGGTTCACATTGGCCGAGATGATCGTGGAGCGGGTCAGCGGAAAAAAATACATCGGCTTTCTCAATGAAAGGATCCTGGCTCCGCTCGGCTTGAAGAGCACCGGACTGAGCATCGGCGAGTTGAAAGGCAAAAGCGTGGCGGCGTATTATGACCCGGAAAGCGGGAAGCGCCATCCGCCCGAGGCGCTATCGGTGCTGGGCGCAGGCGGGCTTTCAGCGACCGCTGAAGACCTTTGCCTGTTCGCCGACGCATTCTCGAACCAAAACCAGATCTTCACTGCGAAATCCCTGGCTGAGATGACCCGAGCCCAGCCATCGGCTTTTTGGGGGAAACTGAGACACCCCGACACGTCGTTCGGCCTGGGATGGGACATGACGGAACTGCCGCGCTATAAGGCGAATGGCGTCAAAGTCATGGGCAAGACCGGCGGCACCGGGAATTATTCCTCGATGATCTTCACGGTCCCTGACCGGAGGATATCTGTCGCCGTGATCGAGTCCGGAGCCGAAGGCAACGCCGTCAAAGTGGCTCTGGATGTGCTGGACGCGGTGCTGGTCGACAAAAAGCTGATCCAGAAAGAAGAGCATGCCGTATCGGCGCCTATGGAACCGCAGAAGATCCCGGCGGAGGAGCTCAAGTTCGGCGGCTATTACTCCAGCGGCAAGCTGGCCCAGATATCATTCGATAAGGACAAGAATGCCGTCACTGTCTATGCCCTGCAAGGCGAAGAGAAAACGCCGAAACTCTCGCTGATATACAATGGCGGCTATTATTACGACAAAGACGGCCACAAGTTCTACTTCGCCTCTATAGACGGGAAGGACTATCTTGCGGCCTATAGCCCGGCGCTGCAGACCGATTCGATCGTGATGCAGAGACTCGATGCGCTCAAAAATCCGCGCAGCCTGAAGACCGATATGGATGGGAAGCAATGGCTGCGCCGGAATGTCTATCCCTTTGAGGGACTATATCTGGCCCCACCCCCGGTCGCGAAGTCTTTCCTATATAAAGACGTGCCGGGCTATGTCGATTTCGGGACCATCAAGATGATCACATCTCCCGATTCCGCGACCATGCCGGTCGGCTCGATGCGCGACCAGACCGAACTGAGCCTGTTCGACCAAGACGGGACGACCTGGGCGCGGGTGTCGGAAACCATCTACAGCCCGGCGGATAGCGCGGGCGCATTGAAACTCGGCAGGAATCCCGTGAAGATCGGCGCCCACGGCTACAACGAGTGGCTGAAGACCGACGCGGACATGGTCCTGGGTGTCACGACGAGACCGGACCAAGGCCGGGTCAGCGTCTTCCTGCCGGACGGCTCGGGGAAATACGACAGCGCGCTCGATGACGGCGAGGTCTTCGCCCCCAAAGGCAGCTTCGTCGAGTTCGCGGGCCGCCCGGACGACCTGCTCGCAGTCACCGGCAGGAAATAGCCGGGCTCGGCGCCCCGAGGCGCCGAGCCCGCCTGACGGCCGAGGTCAGTCCTTGGTCTGCTCGCTGAGGAAGTTCGGCAGGCCCATCTGCGCGATCTGGTCCTGGCGCTCCTCGATGCCGTCGATGTGCGCGTCCTCGTCCTTGAGGATGCCCTCCAGCATCTCCCGGGTCGCGTTGTCCTTGGCCGCGACGGCCTGCGCGATGGCCGCGTTGTAGGACTTGATGGCGCCCAACTCGAGCTGGTGGTCGCCGGCGAACATCTTGGGCACCTCGGCGCCGATGAGCATCTTGCGCAGCTCGCTGACGATGGGCCGGCCCTCCAGGAAGATGATGCGGGCGATGAGCCGCTCCGCGTGCTTCATCTCGTCGATGGAGCGCTTCCGGAAATGGTCATGGAGCTTGTCGTAGCCCCAATTCTCGCACATCTCGGCGTGCACCATGTACTGGCTGATGGCGGTCAGCTCGTCGGACAGCAATGAGTTCAGCGTGTCGATCAGTTTCGCGTCGCCCTTCATGCGTTCCTCCTCCCGGCTCCGGCCCGGTAGCAAGGATGATTCTAACTAATTATGATGCCGGGCGGACGTCACGGGGGACGCAAAGGCGCGGCCGGGCGCAATCTGCGCGCGAGGTTTTGTAATATGGTGGCACGATGGTCTTACGCGCGGAGGGCGGCGGCAAGAGCCGCTTCGACTGGGGCTTCATCGCGGCCGTGGCCGGGCTGGTCCTGATGGGAGGCCTCGCCGTCTTCTCCGCGGCCAACCCGCTGCCCTACTACGGACAGATCATCCAGAGGCACCTCCTGGCCTTGGCCCTGGGCGCGGCCCTCTTCGTCTTCGCCATGAGCTTCAACTACCAGGTTTACCAAGACCAGTCCAAAGCCCTCTACGGCTTGGCCCTGGCTCTGCTCGTCTGCGTCGTCACTTTGGGCACCGCCCACAAAGGCCACAAGGCCTGGCTCGGCCTCGGGTTCATCTCCTTCCAGCCCTCGGAGCTGTCCCGCACCGCCATGATCCTGGTCCTGGCCGCCTTTCTGAGCCGGCGCGTGCGGCGGGCGGCGGAGCTGGAGACCGTGCTCTACTCATTCGTCATCCTCTTCCCGGTCCTCGCGCTGATCCTCAAGGAGCCGGATTTCGCGACCTTCCTGTCCTTCCTCCCCATCGCGCTGGGGATGCTCTTCTGCGCGGGCGCCAGCGCGCGCCACCTCAGCGCCATCACGGGCTACGGCCTGGTCGCCCTGGGACTGCCCATGCTCATCACCTGGTGCCAGATCCGCTACGCGGCCCCGCAGCCCAATTCCTGGCCCGACCTGCTCATGCGCGCCACCCATTTCGGCTGGGCCGCGGCGGGGGCCATGCTGGCCTCGGTGCTGCTGAGCCTCGCGGCCTGGCGCCTGGCGGGGATGCTGCGCCTGCAGATGCGGACGGTCACCTTCATCGCCATCCCCATCATCTTCAGCGCGGGCCTGCTCACCGGCATCGCGGTCAACGCCAAGCTCAAGGGCTACCAGAGGAACCGCTTCGTGGCCTACGTGGCGCCCCAGGAGGACATCCAGGGGGCGGCCTACCACGTCCATCAGTCCCAGATCGCCATCGGCTCGGGCGGGCTGCTGGGCAAGGGGCTCTTCTCGGGCACGCAATCCCAACTGGGGTTCCTGCCCGAGCGCCATACCGACTTCATCTACGCCGTGGTGGGCGAGGAGATGGGCGTCTGGGGCACGCTGAGCATACTCGGGCTCTACCTGCTGCTGCTCTGGCGCATGGTGGTGGCCGGGCGCTGCGCCCGCGACACCTACGGCTATCTGGTCTGCTGCGGGTTCGTCTCCATGTTCGCCTTCTCGCTCGCGCTCAACATGGGGATGTGCCTGGGCGTCATCCCGGTGGCGGGCATCCCCCTGCCGCTCATCTCTTACGGCGGTTCGAGCCTGGCCATCACCCTTTGGTCTTTGGGCATCGTGGCCAACATCTACGCCCGCCGCTACGCCCTCCTCTGAGATCGTCCTCGGGGAAGGCGTCGACGGTCGTGGGCTACCCGGACTTCCGCCGCGTCTGCTCCGCCTCCAGGGCCGCCTGAGCCAGGACCCACTCGCCCTCCAAGGCCGCCATGAGTCCCGCCGCCCGGGCGACGGCCCCCGACTTCCCGATGGCTTCCAGGTGGAGGCAAAGCCTCTGCATGCGCCGAACCCCCATATTCCCGCTGGAACCCTTGAGCGCATGGGCGGCGAGTTCCAACGCCTTCGCGTCCCCCGACTCGACGGCGCCGCGCAACGCCGCCAGCCGCTTCGCGGCTTCCTCCAGGAAGTCTCTGATGAGGCCGTCCAGGTAGCCGGGGTCCTCGGCGCCCCCGAGTTCCCGGAGGGCCGCCAGGGCGGCCGCATCCACCGCCATGTCCCAGCGTCCGAGGACCTTCTCCAAGTCCTCGATGCGGACAGGCTTGGAGATGTAATCGTCCATGCCGGCCGCAAGGCATTTCTCGCGGTCCCCCTCCAACGCGCTCGCCGTCATGGCGATGACCGGGGTATGCTTGCGGCCCCCCTCGCCCTTGCGTATCTCGGCCGTGGCCTGAAAGCCGTCCATCTCCGGCATCTGACAGTCCATGAAGACCAGGTCATACGGGATGCGCTTGAGGGCCTCCAGAGCCTCGATGCCGTCGGCGGCCACGTCCGCCTCGTAGCCCAGCCGATGGAGCTGGCGCACCGCCACTTTCTGGTTGACCGCGTTATCCTCGGCCACGAGCACACGGAAGAACCTGCGCGCGGCGGTCCCCTGGACCGGGCCGCCGCGCCGCGGTCCGCTGGCCGCCGGCGCCGCCTTTCCCAAGGCCCGGAGCAGACCGTCATAGAGCGCGGCTTGCCGCACGGGTTTGACGAGGCATTGCCAGAAGCCCGCCGCGCCGAGCTCCTCGGCGGTGGACGCGCGGCCGAGCGGGGACATCAGCACGAGCCGCACCCCCGCGAGCGCCGGGTCGCCGCGCACCGCCCGCGCCAGGGCCAGCCCGTCCATCTGCGGCATGCGTTGGTCTACGAGGGCGACCTGGTACGGACGCGCCTGAGCCGCCGCCTGCCGCAGCTTGGCCAGGGCCTCGGCGCCCCCGGCCGCCGCTTCGGCTTCCATCTTCCAGGAGACGAGCTGGCGGCGCACGATCTCGCGGTTGGCGGCGTTGTCGTCGACCACGAGCGCCCGGACGCCTTCGAGGTCCTTGCGCTCCGGCGCCGGCGCGGGCTCCGGCTGGACTTCGAGGGGGAGGCAGAAGAAGAAGGTCGAACCTCGGCCGGGCTCGCTCTGGACCCCGATCGTGCCCCCCATCAGCTCCACGAGCTTCTTGGAGATGGTCAGCCCCAACCCGGTCCCGCCGTACTTGCGGGTCGTCGAGGCGTCCGCCTGGGTGAAGGACTGGAAGATGACGCGCTGGCCCTCGGGCGAGATGCCGATGCCGGAATCGCGCACCTCGAACCGGATCGAAGTCCGAGCGCCCGACTCCTCTGCTCTGGCGACGCGCAGGACGACCTCGCCGCGCTCGGTGAACTTGACGGCGTTGGCCAGGAGGTTCAGGAGGATCTGCCGGATGCGGCCCGCGTCGCCGCGCAGGAAGACCGGGACCTCGGGCTCCACCGAGGAGGCGAGCTCGATGCCCTTCTCGGCCGCGCGCGGGGCCACGAGCTCCACGACCCCTTCGACCGCCTCGCGCAGGTCGAAATCCACGACCTCGATGGACATCCTGCCGGCCCCGATCTTGGAGAAATCCAGGATCTCGTTGATGATCTCCAGGAGGCCCTCCCCGCCGTTCTTGACGACCGTCGCGTATTCGCGCTGGGTCGCGTCGAGTCCCGTGTCCAGCAGGAGCCCGGTCATGCCGATGATCGCGTTCATCGGGGTGCGGATCTCGTGGCTCATGTTGGCCAGGAATTCGGCCTTGGCCCGTTCCGCCTGCTGGGCCGCGTCCCGCGCGTCGACGAGCGCCTTCTCCATCACCTTGCGCTCGGTGATGTCGCGGAATACGCGCACGGTGCCGAAGGGCCGGGCCTTTTCGTCGCGCAGCAGGAAGAAGGTCGCCTCCACCGGCACGGGGCTGCCGTCCTTGCGCAGGCGCACGGTCTCGAAGTTCTTGACGCGGCCCTCGGCCAGGGCCTGGGCGTCCTTGACCTCGAGCTCCGCCATGCGCTCGGGCGGCACGAGGAAGTCCGCGGCCCTGCCGATGGCCTCGGCCGGCGAGTAGCCGAAGAGCTGCTCGGCCGCCGCGTTCCAGCTCACGATGCGGGAGTCCTGGCCGGTTATATAGATGGCGTCGGCGGACTGGTCGGTCACGGCGCCCAGGACCTGCTGGTGCTCCAGATGCTGCTGCGTCAGGCGCGCGTTGCGCAGCAGGCGGCTGATCTCCAGCAGGGTCTGCTCGAGCTCCGGGTCCGGCGGCCGGGACTCGGGGAAGCCGACCACGACCGCGCCGAGCGGGGCCGGCCCGTCCGGGCGGTTCTGCAGCAGCGGCGCCGCCGACCAGCCCCGGCTGCCTCCCGCGCTGAGGATGCGGCGCTCGGCCAGGACGCGCGCCACCAGCCGGGCCTCTTCCGCATGCCCTTGCGTCCGGGCGGCCGGGCCCTCGCCGTGGCGCACGG
>JAPLKL010000055.1 GCA_026388095.1 Elusimicrobiota bacterium
GAGCCAGTATCTCAGCATACCGGATTCGGCGGACTGGGTCTTGGGCACCGGCGACTTCACGGTGGATTGCTGGGTGAGGTTCAATTCCCTGCCCACGGCCGGCATCCCCTATGCCCCTCTTTTCGCCCAATCGGTCAGCGCGAACAATTATATGTCGTTTTATATGCGTCGCGTCAGCGCCGGCAATTATCGCTGGGGCTACACGGTGCACAGCGGCGGCGCGACCACGATCCAATATGAGACAGCCAACAGAGCGCTGGCGACAGCGACCTGGTATCACGTCGCCTTCGTCAGGAGCGGCACCACCAACTCGTACATCTTTCAGAACGGTGTGAGCCAGGCGCTCACTCTGACCGGGAGCTCTTCGGCCAGCATCCCCGACTACGCGGGCAGCGCCTACGTCGGTTCCGACGGCCTCGGCACCAACCGCTTGAACGGTTGGATCGACGGGCTGCGGGTCAGCAAGGGTCTCGCCCGCTGGACCGCCGGCTTCACCCCCCCTGCGGCGCGCTACGATGATGATTCCTACTCGGTCCTTCTGCTGCACATGGATGGGGTGGACACGAGCACGATTTTCATCGACGATGTGCTCACGGGGCGGGCGAAGGCCACGCAAGCGACTCTGGCGACGGATGCGATCGTCCAGTCGCTGAGTTTCTACGCTCACGACACAGGCAACGTCAGGCTGGCCCTGTACTCGGACTCCTCGGGGCCGAGCTCGAAGCTGTGGGAGAGCGGCGACGTGGCGGCGACGGCAGCGTCATGGAACACCGTGCTGATTTCGGCGGGCTCGCCCACCAGCCTGACGCTCAACAGCGGCACCTACTGGCTGGCCTGGCAGTGGAACGCGACGAGCAACGGGCCGAGCTATACGGCGGGCTCCGCGGGCAGCGGCAACTATCTCTGGCAAGTCTACGGCGCCTTCCCGGCGAGCTGGAGCGGAGGGACCAGCTCAACCGAGCAATGGAGCCTGTATGCCACGCAGGCCCCCCCCACGGTCACGAGCATCGCCGCGGCTTCCGGCGACATCCTGGGCGGGACCAGCGTGACCATCACGGGGACGAACTTCGTCAGCGGCGCGACGGTACTCATCGGCGGCGAGGCGGCGACGTCGGTGGCCTGGGTGGACTCCTCCCACCTGACCGCGACCACCCCGGCCGGCGCGGCCGGGACCGCGGACGTGACGGTGACCAACCCGGACGGCCAGTCCGACACTTTGGCGGACGCCTACACCTATGTCAGGAACACGATACTCTGCGGCGCGCCCAGCCGGGACGGGGCGGTCAGTCTCACCGGCGTGGTCAACACCTATTGGCCCGGCGCGGCCTCGGCCCCGGCCAACGCCATGTCCATCACGCTCGGAGCCTCTGCCGGGGCCGCGACGCCGATCTCCGCGGGGGACATGGTCCTGGTCATCCAGATGCAGGACGCGGCGATCGATTCCTCGAACACGAGCTCCTACGGCGACGGCGTGGCCGGGGACCCCGCCAGCGGCTCGACGAGCCTCAACCGATCCGGCATGTACGAGTACGTCAAGGCCCTGAGCGCGCTCGGGACCGGCGGCGGCACGCTGTCGTTCCAGGGGCAGGGCGTAGCCGGCGGTCTCATGCACGCCTACACCGACGCGGCGGCCACGTCCACGCAGGGCCAGCGGCAGTTCCAGGCCGTGCGGGTCCCGCAGTACAGCTCGGCCACGCTGACCTCGGGCCTGACTGCGGCGGCCTGGAACGGGGCCACGGGCGGCGTGCTGGCCGTCGATGTCTCCGGCGTGCTGAGTCTCGGGGGCGCGACGGTGAGCCTCGACGGCCTGGGTTTCCGCGGCGGCGGCGGCCGCCAGCTCACCGGCGACACCGGGGGCCTGAGCACGGACTACGTCCAGAGCTCGACCAAGAACTTCAACGGCGCGAAGGGCGAAGGCATCGCGGGCACCCCGGGCTATATCTACGACGGCAGCGCGGTGGCGACGACCGGGACCGACTACCCGTACAATGGCCTCGGCATCACCGGGGGCACGGCCCGCGGCGCCCCAGGCAACGCCGGCGGCGGCGGGACCGACGGGGAACTGACCTTGAACCAGTGGAACTCCGGCGGGGGCGGCGGCGGCAACGGCGGGACCGGGGGCGGGGGC
>JAPLKL010000056.1 GCA_026388095.1 Elusimicrobiota bacterium
GTCGAGATCTGCGTGTCGTCCATGGTCACTGTCATGGACCCATGCTACCATGCCGTCCCGGCTGCTCAACGAGCCCATCCCAGGCTCATCTTGCGTGAGAAACAGCATTAGTTCAGGCTCATCTTGCGTGAGACAAGTCTAAGAGCCGCGCCGTCCGAGCCATGTCTGCTATAATACGAATTATGCGCGCCCTCATTCAGAGAGTGTCGCGGGCCAGCGTGCGTCTGCCCGGCGGGGAGACCCGCGCCATCGGCAAAGGCCTGCTCATCTATCTCGGGGTCGGCAAAGGCGACGGGGAGCAAGCCGCGGCCAGACTCGTAGAAAAGATAATTAATCTCAGGATCTTTTCCAACTCTGACAACAAATTCGACAGGTCCCTGCTAGATGAGAAAGGCTCGGCCTTGGTCATCTCCCAGTTCACCCTTTTCGCCAACACCAGAGGCGGCCGGCGGCCCGATTTCACCGCCGCAGCCCACCCGGACCTCGCCCGCCCCCTCTGCGAGCGCTTCAGCCAGCTGCTCCGCGCAGCGGGCGTGCCCGTGGCCGCCGGGGAGTTCGGCGCCCACATGGAGATCGATTCCCTCAACGACGGCCCGGTCACCATCTGGCTCGACTCCGACGCGATATAGGCCCAGGCCTGGGCCCGCCCCCTACCCTAAGGGCCCATTTTGACCCTTGACCGCGGACAATGAGGCGCATCAATGGGCCTGCTTGATGCCCGTCATCACGCTCTTGCCCTCTTCCGCGGTATCCTATAGGCATGAAAAGAAACTTCTGGCTGATCCTGGCGGTCCTCTCCCTCCTGGGGATGATCATCATGCCCGGCACAGCCCATTCCGCGGTGATCGCGGTCCCGACCGCTCTGCCCACCATCGATGTTCCCCGGATCGCCTTTCCTAATTATCCGCTCCCCCTGGTGAGCATCAGGCAGCCCCAGATCCAACTCGTCGCGCCGCAGCTTCGAATCAGCCTGGTCCCGACCGTGGTCCCGACCGTGATCCCGACCGTAGTCCCGACCGTCCTGGCGGCCGCGCCCGCAGTCCTGGCGCCGGTGACGCTGGCCCAGGCTCCCGGCATGGACTCTCAGAAGAATCCCGCGGCCATCGCGCCGCAATCCGCGATACCGGCCTCCCGCATCGAGGGCGTCGCGGCCCAGCGCAAGGCCCGCAAGGGCGCCGGCGGGATCCTGGCCCGCATGGCTGAAAAGAAGGAAGGCGGCCTGCCCTCCGGGCAGAGGATCGCGGCCCTTTTCGACGGCTCCGCCCAGCCTGAGCCGGCCGCGGTCCCGGTCGGCCCGGCGCAATCGGCCCCGGCGGACGCGTCCGAAGACACCAGCCTGACCTTGCCCGAGTCGGACTTGGCCGAAGAGATCGGCCTCGGATATTAGAACACAGGTCGGACGGCGGAGGGCGCCTTCGGCGCTACTGGCGAGCCTTCGGCTCGCCAGTCCGTTTTTCAGCCAGCCGCATCTGCACTTAGCGGCGGGGAGATTCGGAGGGAGGCAGCGTCGCTTCTTGGATCTCCGGCGCCTTCCGGAGGTGCCAGAAAGCGGCGCCCAGCATGAGTCCCCCGGTCCAGAAAAGGAACAGACAGAAGCCGTTCACTGATCCCGAGTTCTGGAAGCCCGCGCCGTAGCTGCCCAGTCCGATCGTCAGAAGAGCTTGCATGGTGAACCTCTCCGAGATGTCCTTTCGCCCTCACGGTAGCAGGCCTCTATCACGGATTTGTTTCACTCGGCGTACTATTAGAAATACTTATTGGCAAGGGTCTCGCAAAATCGTAAAATAGGAGCACCATGAAAAACCACGAATTCGACGCTATCGACGGAAACGAAGCCGCGGCCCGCGTGGCCTACGCTTTGAGCGAAGTCATCGCCATCTACCCCATCACCCCCTCCTCCAACATGGGAGAGGCCTGCGACGCCTGGGCCGCGGCGCGCAAGCCCAACCTGTTCGGCGCCGTCCCCAGCGTCGTCGAGATGCAGAGCGAGGCCGGCGCGGCCGGCGCCCTGCACGGCGCGGTCTCCACCGGAGCCCTGGCCACCACCTTCACCTCCAGCCAAGGGCTCCTGCTCATGATCCCGGTCATGTTCAAGGTCGGCGGCGAGCTGACCCCGGTGGTCTTCCACGTGGCGGCGCGCACCGTGGCCACGCACGCCCTCTCCATCTTCGGCGACCACTCCGACGTCATGGCCGTGCGCGGCGCCGGCCTGGGCCTGCTGTGCTCCGGCAACGTCCAGGAGGTGACCGACCTGGGAGCCATCGCCCACGCCGCCTCACTGGAGAGCCGCCTGCCTTTCGTGCATTTCTTCGACGGCTTCCGGACCTCGCACGAGATCCTCAAGGTGCGCACCCTCTCCCATGAGGAGCTGCGCCAGATCGTGCAGCAGAAATCCATCGACGAGCACCGCAGCCGGGCGCTGAACCCCGAGCATCCGGTCATCAAGGGCACGGCCCAGAACCCGGACGTGTTCTTCCAGGCCCGGGAAGCCTGCAATCCTTATTACCTGGCCGCCCCGGACAAGATCCAGGCGGTCATGGACCGCTTCGCCAAGGTCACCGGCCGGGCCTACAAGCTCTTCGACTACGTCGGCCACCCCCAGGCGGATAAGGTCATCGTCATGATGGGTTCGGGCTGCGGCGGGACCGAGGAGGCCGTGGAGGCCTTGAACGCCCAGGGCCAGAAGGTGGGCCTGGTCAAGGTCCGGCTCTACCGCCCGTTCGACTCCCAGCGCTTCGTCGCGGCCCTGCCCTCCAGCGTCAAGCACATCGCGGTCATGGACCGCACCAAGGAGCCCGGCTCCATGGAGCCCATGCACCTCGACGTCATCGGCGCCATCGAGGAGGCCTGGGCCAACGGCTGGCCGCACCCGGCCGCCCGGCCCCGCATCGTCGGCGGCCGCTACGGCCTCTCCTCCAAGGAGTACACCCCGGCCCAGGCCAAGGCCGTGTTCGACGAGCTCGGCCAGTCCAAGCCCAAGAACCACTTCGTCGTGGGCATCAAGGACGACGTCACCCACAACTCGCTGGACTACGACGCGGACTGGTCCACCGAATACCCGGAGACCCAGCGCGCGGTCTTCTACGGCCTGGGCTCCGACGGCACCGTGGGCGCCAACAAGAACTCCATCAAGCTCATCGCCGAGAACACGGACATGAACGCCCAGGGCTACTTCGTCTACGACTCGAAAAAGGCCGGCTCCATGACCATCTCGCACCTGCGCTTCGGGCCCAAGCCCATCCGCTCCAGCTCTTTGGTCTCCCAAGCCCAGTTCGTGGCCTGCCACCAGGAGCGGCTCATGCAGACCGTGGACGTACTCAAGACGGCCGGGCCGGGAGCGACCTTCCTGCTCAACTGCGCCGATCCCGCGACCATCTGGGAGCGCCTGCCCGCGCACATCAAGAAGAGCATCGTGGACAAGAAGCTCAAGTTCTACGCCTTAGACGCCTACAAGGTGGCGCGCGAGGCGGGCCTGGGGCCGCGCATCAACACGGTGATGATGACCTGCTACTTCCACATCACCAAGCTCCTGCCCGGCTTCATGGACCTCATCAAGGGCGCCATCAAGAAGACCTACTCCTCCAAGGGCGAGGCCGTGGTGAGCAAGAACATCAAGGCGGTCGACGACTCCTTGGCCGGCCTCATCGAGGTCAAGTACCCGACCGCGCCCATAGCGGGCGGCAAGCTGGAGTCCATGGTCCCCGCGAACGCCCCGCAGTTCATCCGCGAGGTCACGGCCGAGCTCATGGCCTACCGCGGCGACGACCTGCCGGTCAGCGCCTTCCCGGCTGACGGCACCTTCCCCACGGGAACCACCAAGTGGGAGAAGCGCGCCATCGCCCAGCGGATGCCGAAATGGGAGCCCTCCTTGTGCATCCAGTGCGCCAAGTGCTCCTTGGTCTGCCCTCACGCCGCGATCCGGGTCAAGGCCTATCCAGCGACCCATCTAGCCAAGGCGCCCCAGGGCTTCACCAGCATGGACTACCGGGGCAAGGAGTTCCCGGCGTCCAAGTTCACGGTCCAGCTGGCCCCCGAGGATTGCACGGGCTGCAACCTCTGCGCGGTCAACTGCCCCGGAAAGGACAAGACCGACCCGAACCGCAAGGCCCTGACCATGGTTCCGGCCGCTGCCCTCATGGAGAAGGAGAAGGTCAACTTCAAGTTCTTCCTGTCCTTGCCCTACCCGGACCGCCGCAACGTGGCGGTGGCGACCGTCAAGGGCAGCCAGATGCTCGAGCCGCTCTTCGAGTTCTCGGGCGCCTGCGCGGGCTGCGGCGAGACCCCTTACGTGAAGCTCCTCACCCAGCTCCTGGGCGACCGGCTGGTCATCGGCAACGCCACGGGCTGCTCCCCCATCTACGGAGGGAACCTGCCGACCACTCCTTATTCCATGAACAAGGAAGGCCGCGGCCCGGCCTGGTCGAACTCGCTCTTCGAGGACAACGCCGAGTTCGGCATGGGCTTCCGCCTAGCCATCGACCAGCAGAAGGAGTATGCCGAGAACCTGCTCAAGCGCTATGAGGCCAAGGTGGGCAAGGACCTCGTAAAGGAGATCCTGGAAGCCAAGCAGGACGACGAGGGCGGCATCGCGGCCCAACGTGAGCGCATCGTCAAGCTCCAGGCGAAGCTCAAGGGCATCGATGAGCTGCCGGCCAAGGACCTGGTCCAGCTCGCCGACGGCCTGGTGCGCAAGAGCGTCTGGGTGGTGGGCGGCGACGGCTGGGCCTACGACATCGGCTACGGCGGCCTCGACCACGTGCTGCGCTCGGGCAAGAACGTGAAGGTCCTGGTCCTCGACACCGAGGTCTACTCCAACACGGGCGGCCAGGCCTCCAAGGCCACCCCCCGGGGTGCTACGGCGCGCTTCGCGGTCAGCGGCAAGAAGACCCAGCGCAAGGACCTGGCCCTGACCGCCATGGGCTACGGCAATTGCTACGTGGCGCGCGTGGCCATGGGCGCCAGCGACGCGCAGACGGTCAAGGCTTTCGTTGAGGCCGAGCAGTACGACGGCCCGGCCATCGTGATCGCCTACAGCCACTGCATCGCTCACGGCTTCGCCATCGAGGAGGGCAAGGGCCTGGAGCACCAGAAGCTGGCCGTGGACAGCGGCTATTGGCCTTTGATCCGCTTCAACCCGGCCTTGATCGCCCAGGGCAAGAACCCCCTGCAGATCGACTCCAAGCCGGCCAAGATCCCGCTGGAACAGTACCTGGGCGCGGAGCAGCGCTACAAGGTCCTGCACACCTCCAATCCGGATGAAGCGCACCGGCTGGCCAAGCTGGCGGCCGAGGACGTGCAGTCCACCTGGAAGATCCTGGAAGGCATGCGCAAGACCTACGAGCCGGGCTCGGCGCCGGCCGGCAACCCCGAGTTACTGGCCAAGACCTGCCAGACCAACTAGTCTAGCCCGGGAAGAAAAAGGCCCCCGCCTCGACTCAGAGGCGGGGGCGCTTTTAATTTCGGGACACAATACTCAATTCACCCGAGATAAGTATTGTGTCCCCGATCTCAGTCGGGGATGTGGATCTTCTTGGGGTCGAAGGTGGGCTTGGGGTACTGCGGGTCCATGCGCTGCAGCGCTTCCTTGATGATGCGGGCCACGGCGTAGTTGCGGTACCATTTCTTGTTGGAAGGGATGACGTGCCAGGGCGCCCAGGGGGTGCTGGTGCGGGCCAGGACCTTTCCGTAAGCCTGCTGGAACTCGTCCCAACGCTCGCGGGTCTTCAGGTCCGCGGGCGAGAACTTCCAGTTCTTGGCCGGGTCGTCGAGCCTTTCCTGCAGGCGGGCCTTCTGCTCGTCCTTGGAGATATTAAGGAAGAACTTGAGGACCACCGTGCCCTGGTCCGCCAGCTTCTTCTCGAAAGCGTTGATCTTGTCGTAGCGGCCCGCGACCTCCTCGGCGGAGAAGGTCTTGTAGACGGTGGGGACCAA
>JAPLKL010000057.1 GCA_026388095.1 Elusimicrobiota bacterium
GCGGCGTTCTCGTCCAAGGGGTCGGGCACGTAGACGGGGTCGGTGTAGTGGGCCTTGCCGCCGTGGGCGTCCACGGGCTGGTAGGTGAGCTTGCGCAAGCTCCCCTCCACGTAGCCGAGGTCCTCGTCCAAGGAGAGCTCGTAGATGTTCAGGTTGTCCGCCTCGCCCACGCGCATGGCGAAGAGCACCGCCCGGCCGTCGTAGCGGACGTCGGGCTTGCGCACGTCCGCCTGGCGGCCGGGGTGGAACCGCGCGGTCAAGTTGACGGGCCGGGAGGTGGCCGTCTCCAAGGTCTCGCCGTCCTTGAGCTTGAGCAGGTAGAGGTCGCCGCCGGGGAGGTAGCGGCCCACGTCCAGGTATCTGCGGTGATTGCGCTTCGGGGTGCGCACGAACACGACCCCGCGCACCTTGCCCACGAGCCCCTCGGGCACGGGCTTGCCCCCGATCCTCGGCTTGGCCACGGCCTCCTTGCGCTCAAGGCCGATCCAGCGCTTGAGCGCCTGGTAGTCGGGGTCCTCCGGCCCGGTGAAGAACTGGTCGTTGCCTCCCCGGTGCAGGACCCCGCCCTTCGAGAGTGGGATGTTCTTGGCGAGGATGCGGCTGTTGGCCGCGTCGCCGGTCAGGTAGACCAGGCTTTGGATGAGCCCCTTGGCCGTCATCCGGTCGTAGCTCACCTGCTCGGGGGTGAAGCGCTCCGCGATGGGCCGGGAGAGGTCCGCGTCCGGCATGCCGGGGTCCGGGAGGAAGGAGGAGTGGTTGAAGGCGTGGCAGGAGGGCGCCATGCAGGAGTTGCGCGCCAGGACGGGGAGGACCTCGTCCCGGAAGGCCTTTTCGGCTTCGCCGGGCGGCTGGAGCCCGGCGCCCGAGTCCCGGTTCTCCATGGCGACCCATTCGGCCAAAGCGCGGTACTCGGGATCGGCCGCGCTGTCGAAGATCTCCCCCCCGCCGTGGAAGAGGCCGGACCCGCCGGCCTGGGCCGCCAGGGGCATGCGCAGGAGCCTGGAGAACTTGGCCGGGCCGCCGAAGCGGGCCCTCTGCCTGGCCTTCTCGTAGGCGAGGATGAACTGGCGCTTGGTCTCCAGCCGTCCGGAAGGGCCCAAAGCGAAGGAGAAGTCCATGCCGCCGGGCTGGGCGTGGCAGCGCACCGCGCAGGTGGCCGAGCGCGCTGCGGCGAACTCGTGCCGCATGCCCTGGGCCGGGATGCCGACCTTGGCCGCGAACTCCCCGGCGGGGCGCCCGTGGCAGACGTAGACTCCCTTCTCGTCTTTGGAGGAGCAGGTGGTGGCGAGTATGGGCGCGACGTGCTTGCGGAAATAGTCGAAGGACCCGCTGCCGCCGGCGCGCCGGCTGGACAGGTGCCAGGAGACCGCTCCCAGCAGGGCCAAAGCGGCCACCGCTACGAGGTTGGCCGGCGATAGGCGGGACTTGAGCCGTTTCCCCAGGCGCCTCATGGGCAGAGTCCCGCTAATCCCCGGGAGGTTCCGACTTGCGCCGTCGGCCCCAACAAGGGACCCTCAATTCCCTCATCCTGCAGATCCCGCCCTCGATCCTGAGCGCCTTCCCGTTGATGATGGCCTGGGCGATCTTGGCATGGGCCGAGCGGATGATGTTGCCGAAGGTCGGCCGGGACACCTGCATCCTCGCGGCCGCGTCCTCCTGATAGAGCCCTTCCAGGTCCGCCAGCCGGAGCGCTTCGAGCTCGTCGAAGCCCAGGACGATCTCCCGGAGGCCGTCGCTGGGGACGCCCTGCGGCTTGAAATAGGTCACGCCGGGCTCGCGCGCCACGAAACGGCACTTGACTGGCCGGGCCATACCTTACTAGCATATGCTATTAATGACAGTCCGTCAACCCTCGACCGCGGCGGCCGCGCTCCAGGCTCCGGACGGCATCGCTGTCCGGACGGCCGGGACGCAATGCTACCTGACCGCCAGCGCGGACCCGCAAAAGCCCTGGCAGGAGTCGGCGGCGCGCTCTTTCGCGGCGCTGGCCGCCCTGCTGAAGTCCAAAGGCATCGCGCCGATCCAGGAGCAGGTCTACGCCGAAGCCGGCGTCCGGGAGGAGCTGCTGGAGATCCGGCGCTCGGCCTACCAGGCGCAGGGCCTCGACCCCGCTTTGCCCTTCGCCTTCATCGACGGCAAGCCCGCGGCCGGGGGCCGGTGGAGCGGGGCGCAGGTCTGGGGGGTCGCGGGGGGTTCCGTAGCGACGGTGGCCGGCCCCGGACGGCTGTGGTCGTCCGCTGAGGGCCGGCTCCTGTACATCCCGGCGCTGCGCGGGGGCGACGGCCCGGCCCCCCTGCAGGCCGAGCGGATGTTCCGCAAGGCCCTGGCCGCGCTGAAGGCCCACGGCTTCTCCTATCGCCAGATGGTCCGCACCTGGATCTACCTGCGGCGCCTCCTGGAATGGTACGGCGATCTCAACAAGGTCCGCAACGAGCTCTACGGCGGAGCCGATTTCCTGGGCCCGGACCCCGCCGCCTTCCCGGCCAGCACCGGCATCCAGGGGCGGCAAGGCGACGAGGAATGCTTCATGAACGTGCTGGCCTTCGCCCCCGCGGCCGGCGCGGACGCGAGCCTCACCCCCGTCCTGCATACGGCGCGCCAGGGGCAGGCCTTCAGCTACCGCTCGGCGTTCTCGCGGGCCATGGTCCTGCGCCTGGGCGGCCTGCGCACGGTCTACGTCTCCGGCACGGCCAGCATCGACGGCTCCGGGGCCAGCGTCTACCGCGGCGACCGCGAAGGCCAGGCCCTGCAGACTTTGCTCAGCGTCTCGGCCCTGCTCGAGGAGCAGGGCGCGCGGCTCGAAGACATCCAGAGCGCCACCCTTTATTGCGCGGACCGCGAGACCTTCGACGCCTACCGCAGGCTGACCCGGCTCTTGGGCATCCCGGCCTTCCCGACCATAGCCGTCCGCGCGGACGTCTGCCGGCCGGAGCTGCTCATCGAGCTCGAAGCCGTCGCGGTGGTCCCGGCATGAGCCCGACCGTCCTGCTGGTCCGCTTCGTAGATGACGCCGATCCCAAGGTCGGCGCGGAGCTGACGCGCCGCCTGGGCGCCGACCGCTGCCGCTGGCACGGGCCGCGACTGGTCTGCGTCCAGGCCGACGGCGAGGACGCCGCGGCCTTCCTGCGCGGCCTGGCCGGCGTGCGCGACGTGCTGACCGCGCCGGCCTTCCCGGGCCCCAGCGCGGTCCGGCTGCCCAACGGCGCCGTGATCGGAGGCGGCGCGCTCGCCGCCATCGCGGGGCCGTGCAGCGTGGAGAGCGCCGCCCAGATCTGCGAGACGGCTGCAGCGGTCGCGGAGTCCGGGGCCGCGGCCCTGCGCGGCGGGGCCTTCAAGGCCCGGACCTCACCCTACTCCTTCGGCGGGCTGGGCGAGAAGGGGCTAGAGCACCTGGCCTTGGCGCGCGAGAAGACGGGCCTGCCCGTGGTCACCGAGGTCCTGGACACCCAGGACCTCGACCTGGTCGCCCGGTTCGCGGACGTGCTGCAGATCGGCTCCCGCAACATGCAGAACTACCCGCTGTTGTTCCAGGCGGGCAGCCACGCCTCGGGCAAGCCGGTGCTCCTCAAAAGGGGATTCGCGGCCACCATAGAGGAGTTTCTGCAGGCCGCGCAATATGTCCTGCTGGGCAGGCTCTCCATGGGGCGCCGGGAGCCGGGGCTCATCCTGTGCGAGCGCGGCATCCGCACCTCCTGCGACGCGACCCGGTTCACTTTGGACGTGGGCGCCATCGTCGTGCTCCGGGAGCGGACCGGCCTGCCGGTGATCGCCGACCCCAGCCACGCCGCGGGAGACCGCCGCTACGTCGCCCCGCTGGCCCGGGCGGCCGCGGCCGCGGGGGCCGACGGGCTCCTGGTGGAAGTCCATCCCGACCCGGATCGGGCCTGGTCCGACGGAGCGCAATCCCTCGACCTGCGCGCCTTCGCGGCGCTCATGAGGGACCTGCGCATTGATAAATCCGCGCAACCTTGCCTATAATGCAAGCTGGCCTATAACAAAGAAGCGGGAGGAGCACCCATGAAGAAAGTCGACTACCTCATCATCGGCGGCGGGATCGCGGGGATCACCCTCAAATATTTCCTCAAGAACAAGCGCACCGTCCTGCTCGAGGCCGAGCCCGGCAAGTACAAGATCGGCGAGTCCATCATCCCCGAGCCATCATCCCCGAGCATTTCCGCCACCCGGAGCTGCGCAAGCTCCTGCCCGACATGGCCAAGTGCCCTTCCTACTCCCCCAAGCGCGGCTCCACCTTCATCGACAAGGGCAGCGTCGCCTCCTTCCCCCTGCCTCCGGGCGCCCTGACCGGGGCCATGCACATCACCCGCACCGAGATGGAGCAGGTGATGCTCAAGCACTGGGGCGTGGAGCGCGTCCAGGGGCGGGTCGTGGCCGTGGACTTGAAGAAGAAGATCGTGCGCACGGAGGACGAGGAATACCAGGTCGCCAACCAGATCATCGACTGCTCCGGGCCGTCCATGTGCCTCTCCAACCTGCTCAAGCAGACCAAGATCCTCTGGCCGGTGTGCACGACCTGGGCCTACTGGGACATCGTGGGCAACGAGCCCAAGAAGTTCTTCGACGCCATCCGCAAGCGCAAGTGGAGCTGGCTGCGCTACGACTACCGGCGCGTCATCCCCACTGAAGACCGCGGCTGGAAGCCGGGCCAATCCACCATCCTGACCAAGATCAAGGACGGGATGTGGACCTGGCAGATCCCCCTCTACAACCAGAAGCTGCTCAGCTACGGCGTGGTGTACCGGGGCCAGCCGGTCTCCAGCCAGGAGTACCTCGACATCACGGCGAAGCACATCTCGCCCAACTACACGCTCAAGATGCGCCCCCTCGACGAGAGCGGCATCTACAACCGGATGTACGTGCGCAACAACTTCGCGCGCTCGGCGGCCGTGCCCGCGACCATGGACTACATCATGGTCTCCGACGCCTTCTGCTTCGCCGACCCCATCTACTCGGTGGGCAGCGGCCTGGCCATCAACAAGGCCATCGAGGTGGCGACCGTCCTCAACGAGACCGGCTGGAGCCCCGAGATCTGCAAGGGCTACTGCGAGCACTACGCGCACCAGCTCAAGGGCGCGGTCGCCGGGTTCCAGTTCTGGTACGACGGCAAGACCATCAAGGACGACGCGGCCGCGGCCACGGTCCAGGACGAGCTGCTGGTGGGCAACGCGTTCCAGAGCAGCATCACCTACCACTACGTGCACGCCGCCGTGTCCAGCGACCTCTCGCCGCGGCTCTATCCCGCCGACCGGTTCGCCGTGGACTGGGGCGACCCCAAGCTCGAGCAGGCCAGCAAGACCCTGACCCGCGCGGTCCGGGCCCTGATCGGCGTCCGGGAGGGCGCGAAGGTCGAGGGCTGGACCTTCTTCAAGGCGCGGCCCGCCATGGACGGGGTGCTCCTGGCCTGGAAGGGCGGCGCCAAGCGGCCGACCCTGCGGCTGCTGGTGTCGAAGGCGGGCGGCAAGACCCCCGCTTTCCGCACCGTGGGCCCCCTGGCGGTGAGCTATTTCCTGGCCGAGATGTCGGACTCCCCCAAGGTGGTCCACGGCCAGGCGGCCGGCCTGGTCGACCAGCTCGCGCCGCGGCTCTCCGAGTACGCCGAGGAGTGGGGCGTCCTGGTCGACAAAGTGACCCAGAACTAGGGTCCGTGAGCGGGCGCGACCCCCACGCCGAGGCGGTGGATGGTCTGGGCGCGCTGCTGGCCCGCCAGGGCTGGCGGCTGCGGCGGCGGGCGGACGGCTTCGTGGTCCGCCGCGGCGCGGAGCGCCGAGACCTCTGCGTCCTGGCGCCGGAAAATTCCGTCCCGCTGCTGACCCCCGGCTTCAAGCTCAGCGTCGCCATGCGTCCGGGGGCCGCCCTGCGCCCCGGCGAGAAGGCCGCCCTTGAAGAGCTGCGCCGCGCCCTGCGCTTCCTGCTGGAATCCCTGCACCGCCGGGAGGGCGGCTCCCGCGCCGCCTCAGTGGAGAGCCACGAAGGCATCGAGGGCCGCGATTTCCTGCTCCGGACCACCTTCGCCTGCAACCAGCGCTGCCCCTTCTGCTTCGTGCCCGCCGGCCGCGCCATAGAGCTGCCCGCCATAAAAGCCGAGCTCAAAGCCTTGGCCCGGCGCCACGGCACGCGGGAGGCGCTGACCATATCGGGAGGAGAGCCGACCGTGGACCCCCGCCTGCCCGCGGTCCTGGCCGCGGCGCGCCGCATCGGCTTCAGGAAGTTCCGCGTGCAGACCAACGCGGTGCTCCTGGCCCGGCCGGGCCTGCTGGAGAAGCTGGTCGCGGCCGGGGCCCGCGACTACATGGTGTCCTTGCACTCCCACCGGCCCGGGAAATACGACCGGCTCACGGGCAGCCGCGGGCATTACCCCAAAGCCGTCGCCGGGCTGAGCCGGCTTCTGGCCGCCCGAGGCTGCGACGTCACGGTCAACGTCGTGGTCAACGCCGGCAACTACCGGGACCTGCCCGGACTCATGGATTTCCTGGCTGGCCTGCGCGACCGCGCCCCCCGCGGCAGCCGGCTCACCGTCCATTTTTCCATGCTCAACGAGATCGGACACGAGCGCACCCCGCGCTGGGCCGTGGACCTGGCGGCCGTCGCCCCCTACTTGCGCGAGGCCGTGCGGCGCTGCCTGCGCCGCAAGCTGCCCATCTCGCGCATCGGCGGGGAGAGCGCCTTCCCCCTCTGCCTGCTTGAGCGCCCCGCCCTCCATGCGGTCAAGCGGGTCTTCCCGCAGGACCGGGTGCGCTACGCCGAGGATTTCTCCGGCGAGGAAGGCGCCATCGGCCGCGCCAAGCGGCCCGGCTGCAAAGCCTGCCCCTACGACCTCAGGTGCCTGGGCGTGCCGGCCGCCTACGCCCGGCGCTTCGGCTTGGCCGCCTTGCGGCCGCCGGCCCCGAAGTAGATGGCCAACCTGGGGTACATCCAAGTCGTGCGGCGCTGCAATCAGGCCTGCCGCTTCTGCTCGAACCCGGAGAACCAACGCGAGCTTTCCTTGACCCAGGCCAAGCGGCTGGTCCGCGGCTTTCGCGAGCGGGGCTACGACGGGGTGATCCTGACGGGCGGGGAGCCCACCCTCTACGAGCCCTTGCCCGAGCTGATCGCCTACGCGCGCAAGCAGGGCATCCATTGCCGGCTGATCACCAACGGCCAGCGCACGGCGGACCCGGCCTACCTGGACCGGCTGCTGCGCGCGGGCCTGGACCACGTGCATGTGACGGTGAACAGCCACCGCCGGGCGGTGCAGGGCTTCTTGACCGGCAACCCCGACTCCTTGGCCAACATCCTGCGCACGCTGGTCCTGCTGCGCGGCCGGGGCGCGACCGCGGACATCAACCAGACCATCTGCGCGCAGAACGCCGGCCACCTGCATCTGACCGCGCGCTGGCTCTGTTCGCGCTTTCCGTACCTGCGCCATTTTTCCTGGACCAACCTGGACACCATGGTCGCGCGGGTGCACGAGCATCCGGAGACCGTGCCGTCCTTGCGGGCCATCCGGGAGCCCCTGCTCAAGGCCATGCGCTACCTGGCGCGCACGGGCCGGACCTTCCGGGTGGAGAAGGTGCCGCTATGCTACATGGGCGAGTTCGCGGCCTTCGCCACGGAGACGCGGGCGCTGGTCAAGCGCGAGGAGCGGACCATCGATTTCCTGGACGAACGGGGCGCCTATCGCGAGCGCTCCTGGCGGCACGGCTACGGCAAGGGCCGGGCCTGCCGGGCCTGCACCCTCAAGGGCATCTGCGCCGGGCTCTGGGACCTGGGCCGAGGCTACGACCCGGCCGAACTCGTCACCCAGAGGAAAGACCCCGGCCCCATCGTGCGCCAAATCCGCTAAATGATACGATATCATCGTCGGTAGGGATCCGGCGATGAACGAAGAAAAGACCCCCACGCTGCAGCGCCACGTCACGGCGGGCCCCCAGGCTCTGTCCGCGGTCTCGCGCCTGCTGGGGCTTTCCGGAGGCTGGAGGCTGGAAGGCCTCTGCGGGCTGGGCCAAGAGAACGTGCGCCTGAGCCTGGCCAGCGGCAGGCACAAGCTGGTCTTCAGCCTCCTGCCCAAGGACTCGCCGGATGCCTTGCTGCGGGCGCCGCGCCTGAGCCTGGGCGTGGAGGGCGAGGCGGGGCCGGCGCAGCGCCGCTTCCTGGAGGCGGCGCTGCGGCGCCTCAAGGGCCGCAGCCTGGCCGACATCCTCGCTCTGCTCGCGGCGGACCCGGATTCCTTCATCCAGCAGGTGTCCGAGGACCGGCCCGGCGACGAGGTCCGGGTGCCGGCCATAGGCCAGCCCATGGCCCTGCTCGAGGACGGCTGGCGCAACTTCTACGCGGACCAGGACTTCGAGGTCCTGCTGGGCGTGCCGCAGTGCTTCTCGCACGACACCGTCAACATCCAGTACGCGGACCGCGAGTGCTACTACGCGCGGCCCCGGCGCAGCTTCGACAAATGGACCTTCCTGGACTGGCCCGAGGTGGCCCAGGAGGAGGACCCCCTGCGCGCGACCGTGGACCTCGGAACCTGCCTGGTGACCGAGCTGGAGGAGCAGGACATGGTCATGGGCACCGGGCCGCGCGCCGACGCCCTGGTGGCCGAGGTCCGCCGGCTGGCCAAGGCCGGCAAGTACCTGCTCTTCACGCACCTGTGCACCCCGATCATCATGGGCGAGGACTTCCAGGGCCTGGCCCGGCGCTGCCAGAGGGAGGTCGGCGGCACCACGGTGAGCTGGAGCCAGAAGGACCGCGACGAGCTGGACAACTTCGGCGCGCACCTGCGCGCCCTGCTGGGCAGGCCCGGCTTCTTCAAGGGGACCGGGGACCGGGCCGCGGTCAACCTCTTCCATTTCCCTGCGGCCTACCGCCGGGAGGAGCTCATCGCCTTCCTCAAGGACCTGGGCCTGCGCACCAACATCTGCGCCCTGCCCGACGTGGGCCTTCCCGACCTGGAGCGCCTGCCCGCGGCCGCCTGGCAGGTCTTCTGCGAACGCTCGTCCTATCCGACCAAGCTCCGTGAGCTGCTGGAGGGCTCGCCCCGGCGCGTGCTGACCGTGCCCGCGCCCTACGGCCTCAAGCGCACCCACGACTGCCTCAGCGCCATCGCCGCGGCCACGGGCCGCGAGCGCCGCTTCCGGGCCGTCTGGGGCAGGGCCCTCGCCGGCGTGCAGCCGGAGTGGGACCGGCTGCGGAAGGAAGCCGCGGGCTGCCGGCTCGCCTTCGTGGTCTCGGAGGCGACCTTGCCCAGGCTGCTGCAGCTGCGCTACGGCCACGGCGCTCCGCTGGGCGAGATGGTCCAGGAGATGGGCTTCGGCATCGATCTGCTCTACTACGACATCCACGGCGAAGCCCCCAAGCTGCCCGAGGGCCTGGCCGGGGCGCAAGTCGCGGTCTTCCGCAGCCCCTGGGAGCTGGAGCGCGCGCTGGCCGCGGGCGGCTTCCAGGCCGTGTTCTCGGACATCATGTTCGATTGGCGCATCGCCCGGGCCGGCAAGGCCCGTTTCTCGAGCCGGGATTTCGAGCTGGGCCTGGCCGGGGCCCTGCGCACCTTCCGGCGCCTGCTGACCCGCTGCCGCCTGCCCTTCTACCGCCGCTACGCCGAGAATCTGGCGCGCGGCCCGAGGACCCCCGATGCCCTCCAAGACCAAGCCTAGCCGGCCCGCCCCCTCCGGGAAAGGAGAACGCCAGCCCGGCAAGATCGGGGTGCGCGTCAGCATCCCCTATCTGCAGGGGGCGTACCTGGCGCTCAACGCCATACCCGACGCCTTTTTCCTGGGCGACGGCCCGAGCTGCATCTTCGCCAAAGGCGAGCACATCCACGGCCGCCATGACCTCTTCTCCACTTTGCTCTCCTGCGACTCCCGCCACCGCGTCCAGCACACGGGCGTCAACGTGTTCACCATCGCCGGCGACTGCGAGGGCATGATCGCCCAGGGCCTGCGCCGCATGGCGGATTTCCCGGGCTGCGGCGCGCTCTTCGTGGGCTCCATGCCCATGTGCTCCATCGTGGGCACGGACTACGAGCGCATCACGCGCGAGGCCCTGGCCGGCCGTTCCACGCCGGCCTTCGTCATGCCGCGGCGCTCCGCGGTCTCGGGCGACTGGCTCGACGGGTACGCCGGCATGCTCGAGGTCCTGGCCCAAGGCATGGACCTCAAGGACGCCAAGCCCGAGCCCGGCAGCGTGGCCTTGGTCGGCTACCTCATGGACCGCAACGAAGGCGACCATTGGGGCAACCTCAAGGAGCTCTCCCGGATGCTCCGGGCCCTGGGCCTGGACCCGGCCTCCATCTGGCTCTCGGGCCGGCCCTACGAGGAGCTCCGCCAGGCGCGCCGCGCCTCGGCCGTGGTGTCCTTGCCCCACGGCCGCGCGGCCGGCCGGATCCTGGCCCGCCGCCTGGGCGTCAAGCTCGTGGAGGCGGAGCTGCCCTTCGGGCTGGAGGCCAGCCGGCGCTTCGTGGAGCAGTTGGGCCGCGAGTTCGGACGGGAGGAGCGGGCCCGGAGCTTCATCGCCGCCGAGCTCGACCGCGTCGCGCCGCGGCTGCAGTGGACCGTGCCGCACGCCTTCCTCGACCGCCGCTTCGCTTTGGCCCTGGACCCGCACTACGCTCCGGGATTCCTGGAGCTCCTGGAGGGCCTGGGCGGCGTGGTCCCGGTGCTCGTCCTGGACGCCGGGCCGCACCACCTCACCGAGACCCAGCGCCGCGCCCTGCAGAGCCGGCCCGGCTGCATCTTCGAGCCCCTGCCCGACGAATTGCACGCGGCCTGGAGGTCGGAGCGCGACGGGGATTTCGACCTGGTGGTGTCCAACAACTTCGTCTTCCGGCAGATCGAGCTCGGGTACAAATGGATGGAGTTCGGCTTCCCCTCCGAGTGCACCCATTTCCTCGCCGACGAGCCCTTCCTGGGCTTCACGGGCGCCCTGCGCCTGCTCTCGCGCATGGCCAACGAGGTGGTGCGCGGCCTGCACCTGCCCCCGCCGCCGCGCTCGCCCTCGCCCCGGCGCTAGCTGATAGCCCCGCAAGCGGAAAGGACTATGTCCGGACACAGCCCTTTCGGCAGCGAGCAACAGTCCGTCCCCGAACTGGCGAGCCTTCGGCTCGCCAGTCGCGCCGAAGGCGCCATCCACCGGCCGGCCTGTCCAAGCGGTTCTGTCGACCCGCTTCGCGGGTCGGTTGCGGGCGAGCTAGCGCTCCCCCGCTCGCAAGACGGACTTTGTCAGCGCCCTGCTAGGTCCGTCCCCAGCACGGCAGGCGCGGCCGCTCCGGGCGTCGGGGCTTGAGCGCGGGAGGCGTGGGCCGTTCCAGATACCCCTTGAAGACGCCCGGGCAGGACTCCGTCAGGGCGCAGCCGCGGCACACGACGGCCTGGGCGCGGTTGCGGTAGTCCGGTGGGAAGAACCGGTCTTCGAAGGACTCCCGGAACAGGATGAAGCCGTCGGCGATGAGGTCGTCGTTGAACTCCGCGAAGCCGGGCAGCAGGCAGGGAGTCAGCCCCTCGCAGCCGAAGCGCTGGCCCGGATAGCGGCGGCGTCCGCGGCTCAGCGCCGCGTTGATGGCCCGGGCGGCGGCCCCCAGCGGCGGGCAGAGGGCCGGGTCGTCGAGCGCGGCGCCCTTGGGCTCCAGGACCGAGAGCTTGATCTTGTCCGGCCGGCGCGCGGCCAGCAGGTCCACCAGAGCGGAGAGCTTGCCGATGTTGTGCCCCGTGACGACCGCGTTGACGGTCACCGGGACGCCCAGCCGGATGAGCTGGTCCAGCGCGGCCAGCGTCTCCGGCAGGGAATCGGTCCGCGCGGAGAGCGCATGGGTCCGGCGCGAAGGCGAATGGAAAGATAGGTAGACGAAGCCCAGACCCGAAGAGGCAAGCTGGGCCGCAAAGCCCGGATAAACGAAGCGGCGGCCGTTGGTGATGAGGCCCGTGCGCAAGCCGTGCGCGCGGGCGAAGCGCAGCAGGGACGGGAGATCCGACCGCAGAGTGGGCTCCCCGCCGGAGAGGACCACCATCTCCGCGCCCTGGGACCGGGCCTGCAGGATGCGCCGCTGGATCTCCCGCGTCGCGAGGTCCGGATGGCGGCGCAGCGGACGGGAATGGCAGAAGACGCAGTTGTTGTTGCAGGTATAGCCGACTTTGAGCAGTGCCTTCTTCAAATCCGGCGGCTATGCAAGTCTAGGCAGGCTCGTCTTACCAACTGCCGTGCGAGCCGTGGGAGCCGTGACTGCCGTGGCTGCCGTGACTGCCGTGGCTGCCGTGACTGCCGTGGCTGCCGTGACTGCCGTGGCTGCCGTGACTGCCGTGCGAGGCGTGGGAGCCGTGGCTGCCATGCGAGCCGTGGCTGCCGTGGCTGCCGTGGCTGCCGTGGCTGCCATGCGAGCCGTGGCTGCCATGCGAACCGTGGCTGCCGTGCGAGCCGTGGCTGCCGTGCGAGCCGTGGCTGCCGTGCGAGCCGTGGGAAGAATGGCTGGCATGCGAGCTGTGGCTGATGTGGTTGGGGGCGGCGTTGCCGGAATTATGCAGGGCATTGGTGTGGTCCGTCTGCGCCAGAAGGTCTTCCGCCCTCATCATGGCCGCGCCCACGATGCCGAGGATCGCCGCGGCCTTGACCACGTCCTTCTTGAGTATCTTGCCTTCTTCGCTGGTCAAGAACCTGGAGACGTCCTTTTTGATCTTGGGAATCATGTCTTTGCCCATAGCAGCCCCCGCAGCCTATTGCCTTTGGTAAGAGATGCGCTCCTTCGCCTGCTTGATCCACTTCCGGAATATGCGCTCGTTCTTCTCGTCGTCCAGCTTCTCGAAAAGATAGTCCATGATGCCCTTGTTGATCCGGCAGCGCGTGCTGCACGGCATGCGCCCCATGATGTCGCCGTGCTCGGCATAGCAGTGCACCGGACAGACGCCGCAGTACGGCTTGTAGACGCAGCGGGCGCAGTCGGGCTGGTTGTCCAGGCACGAGGCGATGGAGATCGCTCTGATGACGGGATGACCCACGGTCTCCTTGTAGCCGCCTTCGAACACGCTCCCGATCCGGAACGTCTCGTCGCCCATGCGCGAAAGCATGCGGCCCTCGTCGCAGGCGTAGACGCCGCCGTCGAAGTTGTAGGCGATCTGCCCGATCCCCGCCCCGCACGGCGAGCGGATATCCAGGAAGTTCGGGTCCGTGTCGGTCATGATCTTGGTCAGGAATATGCGCGCGCGGCCGTGTAGCCGATCTGGTCCCAGACCTCGCGCGCCATGCCCAGGGGGCTGAGGTTGCGCAGGAAGACGCCCCGGCAGCCCAGGCCGACATATTGGTCGACGATGTCCTTGTGGCGGCCCAGCGAGAACTTCGTCACGGTCAGCAGGGCCTCGATGCGGAACATCTTGCGCAGGGTCTTCTGGTAGATCTTCTTGAACCAGCGCACCGCCTGCGCGTGGCTGCTGCCGCCCGCGAAGACGCGGTTCTTGTCGTGCAGGTCCGCGGGGCCGTCCAGCGAGGTGCAGAAATTGACCTGGTTGTCGAAGAGGAACTTGAACTTGGCGTCGTCCATGAGGCTGAGGTTCGACACCAGGTTGATCCAGAGGTTCTTGCCGGCCTTCCGGTTCTTCTTGCGGGCGTACTCGACGATGAACTTGACGACCGGCCAGTTCACCAGGGGTTCGCCGCCCTGGAACTCGATGGTGATGGCCTGGCTGGTGCTCTCGAAGATCCGGTCGACCACCTTCTCGGCGGTCTTCCGGTCCATGTCCGTCTCGCGGCCGCCCATGGCGACCGCGTTGGACTGGCAGTAGAGGCAGCGGTGGTTGCAGCGCAGGGTCACCACGACCACGTGCAGGCTCGGTCCCTGCCAGAGGAAGCTGTTGCGGCTGCGCCAGCCCTCGACCTGGGCGTCGAAATCCATCCGGTCGCGGATGAAGCCGTCCCGGGCCAGACGCGCGTAAAGCGGCCCCGACTGGTCGAGCTTCCCGGCGATGAACTTCTGGAAATCCTCGACCCCGAGGAAACAGTAGCGGCCGAAGTCGTTGGTGACGAGGAACCGCTTGCCGAGGCGGCGGAAGCGGAAGAAGCCCGCCTGGACGGGATCGAAGCGCTCGGGATCGAGGACAGGGGTCGAGGCGCTCATTTGGATCTCTTCCCCTTCTTCTTCGGCGCGGGTCTCTTGGCCGCGGCGGCTGCCGCCGCGGGCTTGGCGCCGGGTTTCTCCGCCCCCTTCTTCGGCGTGCCGGCGGCCTGGGCGCCGAATTTCTTCTCCCAAGGCACGGCGACCCCTAGGGGGTCATCCCCGCCGGGGCCGGATTTCTCGATCTCGCTGAGGAGCTTCTCGATCTCCTTCTCAAGCTCGGCATCCACCGGCGCGGCCGGCTGCGCCGCGGAGGCCTTGGCGGCCGCGGCGGCCTCGGCCGCGCACTCGGGGCACTCCTCCTCGGGCGTCTGCGCCTGGGCCGCGGGCGGCAGGGCGCTCGGCACCTGGGCCGAGACCAGGGCCTTGGTGACGATGAATTCCCGGATCTTCTTGTTGGCTTGCGAGACCCTGTGCCGGAGGGCTTCATGCAAAAGCTCGTTGTGGAATTCGTCGGAAATGGCCGCCAAGTCCGTCCCGCCGGATTTCTGTTTGAGGGAGAGGGAGACCTCTTTGCCGCCGCCGTTGCGCGCGATGCGGATATAGACCCGGTCGCTGAAGGTGTAGGCGGCGGCCTGTATCGCCTCCAAGGGATAGATTCCGGAGTCGACCTTGAGCTTGAGTTCCCGGGCTGTCGTTTCGGTCACGCGGATATCCTCCTCTGGATCCCCATATCTACTGGGTCGGCGTTTGCGGAACAGGCGTCTGCGTCCCCGCCGGCTGGGCGGGCTGGGATTTGCGCTGGACCTCGTCCATCTTCTTTTTGACATCAGGCGGGATGTCCTGCAGTTTCTCGCCGCGACGGAACTGCCGCGGGGGCTCCTTCTTCTCGCGGCGCGCCTCGGCCCGCCGGATCTTCTCGTCAAGGACGCGCTTGCGCATATCGAGCTCGGCGGCGGACTTCTTGAGAGCGGCTTCCCTGGCGGTGGCCGCTTCCTTGGCGGCCTTGGCTTGCAGGGCCGCGGTCGCGGGGTCCACGGGCTTCTTGGTGGTCACGGACTCCATCGCCTGGGCGGTGACCTGGGCCAGGCTGGCGGCTCCGGCAGCCTTCTCCTTGGCCAAGCGCGCGTCTTCCGCGGCCTTCTCCTTGGCAAAGCGCGAGCCTTCCGCAGCCTTCAGCCTGGCGATGCTGGCGCAGAAGGATTTGTTGGCCGCCGCAAGGTAGGGGGCGCAGTCCTGCTCTCTCCGGCTGGCCAGAGCCTTGCAGAGAGGCGACGCCGCGCAGGCGGCGGGGTCGCCCGAGCGCAAGGCTCGCAGCAGGGACGCTTCGGCTCGGCACACGGCCCGCTCGTATGGTTCCGCCTTGGCGCAGAGCTCGGGCTGACCGCGCAGGAAGGTGACATTGTTCAGGGCAGCCGGATCGGACTTCGGGAGGATCCCCTGCTCGACCAGGATCTCGGCCCGGCCGCTCTTCAGGGCGGGCGCGAACGCCTCGCACAAGGCCGCGTTGCTCTTGGGGATCCGCTTGCCCTGCTCCTCGTCGTAAGGGAAGTGCATGAGCCGCGCGCAGGCCGAGGCGTCGTTCTGCTTGAAGGTGGCCCATGCGGTAGCCGCAAGATCCTTCAAAAAGAGACAGTCCGCGCGGCGCAGGCCCGACGGACCATCCTTGGCAAGCTGGTCGCAGCCCTGCGGCGACACGGAGTTCATGCAGCCTTGATAGAGCGTGTTGTTGTCATTCTCGGAAAACATCTCGGGGTGAAGGCCGCCCAGAAGCGCGCTCGTGTCGAGCCGTTCCTTCAGACCCACGGAACCCTTCCGACAATCAGCGTCAGCCTTCTCGACGGCTTGTTCCTCTTGCCCTTTGGTGGTCGTCGATGGCCGCGACTGATAGGACGGATTCGGAGGCGGTTTCCAACCCGCGAAGGCGGGCGCAAGCAGCAGGGTGGCGGACAGCGGCAGGAAACAGACCAGGGACAGGTTTTTTTGGAGGGACATAATGATATCGGATGGCCCGGCATAAATATGCCGGCCCATTATTTTAATTCAATTATTAGGATAACCCTTATTCCCCAACCTGTCAAGAAGCAAATTATTAAGCGGGAAAACGGCTACGCGGGAGGGCCGAAAAGGGATCCATTGAGTAACTCTCGGGCGACGGCGGGATAGAATCTCGGGTCCTGGACCAACGCGTTTCCGATGGCGCAGCCCCAATTGCAGTGGCACTTCCCGGCTCCAAGATGGCGGTCCGCGAAATCCTTCATGGCGCTCCCACGCAGGATCTTGCGCGCATCATAGCCATGGTCGCGAAGATTCCCGACCGACTCCCGCAGCGTTTCGCAGGGCTGCACCTCTCCGCAAGGCCCGATGACCGCTATTTTCCGTCCGGCCCCGCAGGCGCTGCCGAGGTCGCCCTTCTCCGAGATAGCCGTGAGCTCCGAGTCCATGGCCCGCTTGATGGCGCTGAAGAGGCGGTAGCGGATGCCCCGGTAGCCCTTCCTGTCGAGCAGCGCGTGCGTTTTTCCGGCCAGCTCCAGATACCGCCCATGCGGCACGGCCGACCCCTGGTCCCGGATGTTGCCGTGCAGCGGGACCAGATTGATCCGATCGCAGCCGAGGCGAACGAGACTCTCCAGGAATGGCTCGAGGCGGTCCGCGTTCTCCCGCGAGCAGGTGACGACGAACTTGACGCTCACGTTGTCCCGCCGGCCCGCCAATGCCAGCGTGCGGCGGTGCGTCTCCATGACCTTGGCGAAAGAGGCCTGGGGGCCCCGGATGCGGTCGTGCACCGCGGGCGGGCCGTCGAGGGAAAGATGCACGTCGAAGTTGGTCCGCGGGTTGCGCAGCGAGAGGCGGTCGAAGGCCATCTCGACGCGCTCGGGGAACGATCCGTTGGTGGGGATCGAAACGTAGACGGGATCGGCGGCGTCGATGAAGGACTGGACCAGGGCCACGAGGTCCTCGCGCAGGAAGGGCTCGCCTCCGGACAGCGACAGATAGGTGATCGGGGGCAGAGCGGCGGCGATCTTGGCCACTTCATCGGCGTCCAATTCCCGCTCTCGCCCGGCCGCCTCTATCTCATCGAGATAAAAACACATCGGGCAGCGGGCGTTGCAGCGCGCAGTGACGAAATAGATCAGCCATTGCGGGAAGCCGCGGCTCAGCCAGAGCCGGTAAGGCACGATCTGCCTCAGCCAGGCCAGCGGCGGCTGAACGATCTCCTTGCCGAGGAAGGGGCGGCCGCGGTCCCGATAGCGGTAGCGCTTATAGGCTCGGACCGGAGCCGCGTAGAGCCGGAAAAAAGGCCCGGCCAGCAGGCCCAGCCAGAAACCCAGGAAGTTCGCCGCCATCCCGACAGCCAGAGAGATCCCCAGGAAGAACGCGCTGCCCGGGCCGCAAGACGGAGACATCCAAAGACCCCCGAAGATCCCGCAGGCGGCCAGGGCCGCCGCCAGAGCGGGCAGGACCTGGGCGGGGAATGCCAACAGCAGCAGAAGCAGGGCCGCGGAAAGCGGCACCGCCCTTTGCGGCAGATAGAGCTCCGGGAACAGCCAGGTCGACAGGCCCGCGTACCAACGCTGGCGGCAATAATGCGCCGCCAGCGGGAGCCAGGCCGGCCGCTTGTAGTGCGCGAGCCTCACCTCCGGGTCGTTGGCGAGCCTGAAGCCCAAAGACTCGGCGATGTGGAAGAACTCCGCGTCGTCGACCCAATAATAAGCGACCTCATTGAAGCCGCCGACGCGCTCCCAGACCTCGCGCTTGAGCGCCACGTTGCACAGCGCCACCTCGAAGAAGCGCACGGGCCGCCGGCTCCGGTCGGTCATCGCGGTCTTGAGGCTGAAGAACCGGGAGCAGACGATCGCGTTGGCGACGAGCTGGCCGCGCTGCGCGGAATAGGGGATGTCGCTCGGTCCCGTCACGACGTCGGCGCGGCCCGCGTCGAGCGCCTGGAGGACCCGGCTGACCCAATCGGGCTCGAGCTTCACATCGTCGTCGATGAAGCCGAGGTACTCGGCGGAGGCCGCGGCCGCGGCCCCTTCGTTCCTCTTGGCGCACGGATGGCGGCTCGAAGCCCGGATGGTCCGCACCGGGAATCGGTCCGAAGCATATCTTGCGGCGGAATCGGTCACGAGGATGAGCTCGAAAAGTCCCGCAGCCGCGGTCTGGCCCTCCAGGCTCCGGATCAGCGGCTCGATGAACCGCGGCCCGCGGCTCACGGGGACGATGATGCTCAGTCGAGGTCCGGGGCTCATGTCCAGCGGCCGAATGTCCTGCTGGCCAGCAGTTCCAGCAGCCTCGTGTCCCAGGTCATCTTGAATCGGTGCCTCTTCCAATCGGCGCGATAGCGGCGGCTCAGCCGGGACAGCAGGCCGCGCGCCAGGGGATTTCCGACGACATTCCTCCATCTCCGTCCGTCGATGAGCTTGGACGTCAGCATCAGATATTCCAGCGGCTCCCGGTCCGCGATCCAGGGCGCGGAGATATGATGCCGGGTGAAGAGGCTCCAATCCTCCAAGCTGCGCGGCGGGGCGAAGCCGGCCTTGACGGCGAGCGCGTAAAGCTCCGATCCCGGGTAGGGCACGAAGACGTAGAAGCCGGAAACGCGGGCGTTGGGATTGGCGTCGAGCAGCTCGAGGGCCAGATCGACGGTGGCGGCCACCTCCGGCGGCGTCTCGGTGGGGAATCCCATCATGAAGTTGTAGGTCGCCTCGATTCCGGTGCGCGCCAGGGCCGCGTTGGCCGCGCGGTACTGCCGCACGGTCTCCTGCTTGCGCACGAACTCAAGGACCCGGTCGGAGCCGCTTTCCAGGCCCGGCTGCACCGCGCTCAGGCCGTTCTTCTCCAAGGCCGCGAGGTCCAGGGCCAGGAGATCGTCCATGCGGGTCTGGACATACCAGGAGAATGCGCCGCCGATGCGCTCCGCGATCCGCAGCCCGCGGTCCCGGTCCGCGAAGAACTCCTCGTCGTGGAACTCGACCGCGTCGAGACGGTAGCGCTCCGCCAGGACGGACGCCCGGCGGGCGGCATGCTCGGGCGACATCCGCCGCCAGCGCCGGCTGGAGAGGACGGGCTGGCAGCAGAACGCGCAGGCGTGAGGGCAGCCGAAGGAGGTGATGAACGGCAGGCTGCGCACGGGCCGGCCGAACAGCATGCGGCCGGAGACGTAGTTCTCCACGTCCACGAGCTGGTAGGGGAGCTCCGCGAGCTGTTCCGGATCCTCGGGAGCGCCGGCCTCGCCCTGGAGCACCGCGCCGCCCTCGGATTTGTAGGCGATGTTGGGGACGCCCCGCCAATCCTTCCCGGCCCTCAGCGCGTCGACGAGCAGGCGGAACGTCCGCTCTCCCGCGCCGATGACGACGATGTCGACCAGGGGATGCTCCGCCGTCTGCGCCGCCGCCAGGGTCGGATGATTCCCGCCCCAGACGATGGGAAGGTCCGGGGCGGCGTCGCGCACCAAGCGCGCGGCCGCAAGCCCGTGCCGGATCTGCGCGCCCGTCATGGAGGAGATGCCGACGCACAGCGTGTCCGCGCCCAGGGCCCGCTTCAGGGACCGCGGCCAGTCCGGGTCCACGCGCTGGTCGATGACGGCCACGTCGTAGGAGTCGGCCACGCCCGCGGCGACCGCCAGCGCCGAGAGCGGAAGCCACACGGACAGCCCCCGCACGTCGAGGCCCGTGAGCGGGTAGACCAGGACTATTTGGGCCATGGCGGTGTCGATCCGATCGGCCGGGCGTATGTGGTTTCAGGCGCGTCGGGTTTATAAGATATTATCATCAATGCGGCAGGATTTGTGGCATAATCCGTTCACCACCGTCTCTGGAGCGGCGCCTGATGTCCATTCTTGATTCCCGGAAGATCCCTTTCAAGCTCCTAGGTCTCATCGCCGGGGCCGGCCTGCTGCTCTTGTTCGTCTGGATGCTCCATATCGGCGGGAGCCGGGACGGCATCTACCCGCAGGATGACTACATCTTCTTGGGAGACCATCTCTTCCATCGTTTCCAGGACAGCCAGGCTTCCTGGCACATGCCCCTTTACGGAAATCTGCGGGCGATCCTGAATCAGTGGGCGTTCGCGGAAACGGATATCACCAAATGCTGCTTGGTCGCGGTCTACATCTTGGCGCTAGCCGCCGGGCTTCTTCTGGGGGGCGGGCCGTGCGCGCTGCTGGCCGGGCTGGGGATATCCGGCCTTTATCACTATGGGTATCTGCTCGAGGCCCATGACATCCAGCAGTTCTTCTCTTCGCTGGTGGTTCTGACGGCGGGCCTGCTCATATGGCGCGCCCAAGCGCTGTCCTACGGAAGGAGCCTGCTGCTGGGACTCGCTTTGGGGGTCGGCCTGCTCTGCCGCTCTACCCTGGTCTTCTTCCCTCCGATGCTGGTCGCGTTCGAATGGCTGGCGGAGCGCAAGCCGCTGCGCGCCTACTGGAAGCATGCGCTCATCCTGCTGATCGTGCCCTATCTGTTCCTGCTCCCGTTCATCCGCATGAACTGGCAGCTCCGCAAGGAATTCGTCGCGGTGGAGTATGGACAATGCGACGGCAACATCATCCCGGGCGCGTTGGGGATCGTCGGGACGCCTGAGGGGAACTTCAAAGTCTTGGCGGATCGGCCGCTGGAGCACAGCGAGGTGTTGGGCTGGGCGGTCAGGGAAACGCTGCGGCATCCTTGGAGGTATCTGGCCGGTTATGTGAAAAGAGTCGCGTTGGTCATCTCTTGGACTCCGCTCCTGTTCTTTCTGGCGCTCCTGGGGTGGTGGCGCGGCCGGTCGAAGCCTGAGATCGCCCAGCTCTCCTTCCTGGCGCTCTACTTTCCCGCCCTGTACTGCTCCATGTCGATCCAGGCCCATTATTTCAAGCCCTTTTGGCTCCTCCTCTGTCTTCTGGCGGCCTATGGACTCACCTCATGGCTCGCAGCCGGCTGGACGCGCGCGGACCGGCGGATCTCCCGCCTGATGACTGGAGCGATCCTGCTGTTCCTGGGCGGGCTTCTGGTCCTGTCCGGCCATACCGAATGGGTGGTCGGCACCTACGCAGGCAACGCCGTCCCGATCTCCGGCGCCGCTCTGGATGCGGCCATCCAAAGACACCCGAGGGACTCCTGCCTTTGGTACGAAAGGGGGCTGCTGCGCCTGAAGGAAGGTTCCGTCGGCGCCGCGGAGGACTTCAAACGCGCCGTGGAGCTTTGTCCCTATGAGTCGAAATATCGGCTGGCGTTGGCGCTGGTCGAGGGACGCTGGCGGGGAGCTCCCTCTGAATGCCTCAAAGATCGCGGAGATGTCTTGCTCATGCAAGCGGTGGCCGAACTCAAGAAGGGGCGCCGGGCGGAGGCTCGGGAGCATATCGAGGCCGCGATGGCCGAATATGATTCCTCGGTCTATATCCAGGGCCGGCGGGCCGATGAGACCGCGTTCCAGCAGCGGCTGCAAGCCGCCAACAGCGAGTTCATGGTCGGGGTCTATCCGCTGCTGTTGACTGTGATTCGACCTCAAGAGGCGCTGGCCCTTTTGCGCGAAATGGCGAGCGTGCGGCCCGGACAGGCCGCCGTTCTCCTGGAAGAGGCCCGGTTGGCGGCGCGCGCGGGCGACCGGAAGCTGGCGCTGGAGTCGCTGGCGCGCGTGCAGGCGGCGAAGCTCGATCCGCAGGACCAGTCCAGGATGCGCGGGCTGTACGCGAGTCTGGGCGAGCACCGCGCGCCGCTGGCGATGCTGCAAAGCCGGCTCAAGAGCTCGCCGGAAAACTCGCGCTTGTGGCTGGAGCAGGCGGGCTTCGCCGCGCGCGCGGGCGACCGGGGATTGGCGCTCGCGTCGCTGGCGCGCGTGCAGGCGGCGAAGCTCGATCCGCAAGACCGGTTCGAGATGCGCGGGCTCTACGCGGATCTGGGCGAGTACCACGCGCCGCTGGCGATGCTGCAAAGCCGGCTCAAGGACTCGCCGGAAGACCCGCGCTTGTGGCTGGAGCAGGCGGATTTCGCCGCGCGCGCGGGCGACCGGAAGCTGGCGCTGGAGTCTCTGGCCAACGCCCAGAAAGGGAAGCTCGATCCGCGGAAAGCTCGATCCGCAGGACCAGTCCAGGATCTTCAGGATCTATGCGAATCTGGACGAGTACAACGCTGCGCTGGCGATGCTCCCGGGCCTGCTCAAGAGCTCGCCGGCTGACCCGCGATTATGGCTGGAGCGGGCAGACCTCGCCGTGCGCGCGGGCGACCGGAAGCTGGCGCTGGAGTCTCTGGCGCGCGTACAGGAGGCGAAGCTCGATGCGCAGGGCCGATCCAGGATGTGCCGGATCTACGCGAATCTAGGCGAGTACCGCGGAGGCGAAGCTCGATGCGCAGGGCCGGTCCAGGATGTGCCGGATCTACGCGAATCTAGGCGAGTACCGCGCTGCGCTGGCGATGCTCCCAGGCCTGCTCAAAAAATCGCCGGATGACGCGCGATTGTGGCTGGAGCAGGCGGACCTCGCCGCGCGCGCGGGCGACCGGAAGCTGGCGCTGGAGTCTCTGCCGCGCGCGAAGACGGCGAAGCTCGATGCGCAAGACCGATCGAGGCTGCGCGGGATCTACGCCGATCTGGGCGAATATCACGCTGCGCTGGCGATGCTTCAAGGCCCGCTCAAGAGCTCGCCGGAGAACTCGCGATTATGGCTGGAGCAGGCGGACCTCGCCGCGCGCGCGGGGGACCGGAAGCTGGCGCTGGAATCCCTGGCGCGCGTGCGGACGGCGAAGCTCGATGCGCGGGAAGTATCAAGGATGCGCGCC
>JAPLKL010000058.1 GCA_026388095.1 Elusimicrobiota bacterium
GACCGGCCCCTCCCCGCCGTCATCATCGTCGTCCTTCGGGGTCTGCTTCTGCTCCGTCATCTCGCATTGCTCCGCGAACAGCCGAGCCAGCAGCCGGAACTCCTCCATTTGCGAAACCGCCCGGTGCCCCTTGAACCGCTCCACCAGCCGGTACAGATCCCGTCCCACCACCTCCAGCCGCCGCGTCCCTTCCCCGCGCCGGGCGTCCGCATAGCAGGACTCTTCCCCGTGCCGTTTGAGCACCCCGGCCTCCACGCTGTCATGAAGCTGCCGATGCCCCTTGCGCAACGCCCGCAGGAATACCCGGATCGTCTCGCAGATCAGTCCCAAGCGGCTCAGCCGCGCGAAATTAGACAGGATGTGCGTTGAATCCAGCCGCTGCCGGTCCACGCGCACCCCCAGCGCGGCAATAAGTTCGTCAGTCACCAGGCGGAACACCCTCTGCCCGTCCTCGCTCTGCATCAGCTTCGCGCGAAAATTGTGCAGCGTCTTCTGGCATAGGTGGGATTCTTCCGGCCTCAGTTCGAAGGCGTAGTGCCAGCGCAGATCGAAATCCAGCGCTCCCAGCGCTTCCTCGTCGGTCAGGTCGCTGGCCTCCTTCAGGATCAAGGTCCCCAGCACCAGCGCCACGGCCCGGTTCGGACGCCCTGTCCCCTCGTCGTAGAACTTCGCGAATTGCGGCTCCATGCGCAGCAGGATCGGCAAGGCCTGCTTGTGGAAGGGCCCAGCCCAGCTCTTCTCGCAAGCCTCTTGTTTGGCCCGGGGCATCAGCCCACTGGCGTCAAACATGTCTCGTTGCGGGTCCGTGGCTCGGAACATGGCTTTCTCCGTACGCGCGCGTACGGAGAATCTACCACATTTGCTCGACGCCGTTACCGAGCGCCCGGCGGCCGTTTGCCGGGCGCAACCGGCCGGAGCGCCAGCGCAGGCCGGCAAACACGAGGTCCGCCCACTACAAGCCGTGGCAGTAGAGCCAGGCTTTGCCGGCCTGGAGCGCCTTGCGCCAGCGGGGCAGCCGGTGCCGGTGGAAGAGGACCCGGAACTCGTCTTTGCGGATGTCCTCCAGCAGGGCCTCGTAGATGTGGGCCATGACCTCGGCCGGCAGGAGAGCCGGCCGGTCGCGGAAGTCCACCAGGCTGCGGGCCCGGCGGTAGTAGGTCTGGGCCCGGCGATAGAGGATCTGCATGAGGCGGTCGAAGGCCGCGCTGTGGTCGCGCAGCAAGAGCTGCTGCTCGGTGTAGCCCGCCTCCTTCATGTCGCTGGCCGGGATGTAGACGCGGCCGAGCTCCAGGTCCGCGCCCACGTCGCGGATGATGTTGGTCAGCTGGAAGGCGTAGCCGAAGAGGGTGGCGAACTCGCGCATGCGTTCCGGAGGCGTGGCCTGGTAGCCGAAGATCTCCACGGAGAGCCGTCCCGCGGAGGAGGCCACGCCGCGCATGTAGTTCTCCAGCTCCTCGGGAGTCTGGTAGCGCGTGCCTTCCAAGTCCAGGGCGCAGCCCCGGATCATCTCGAGGAATCCTTCTTTGGGGAGGGTGTAGGTCCGCACGTGCGGCAGCAGGCGCCGGGCCACGGGGTGGGTGGGCTCTCCGGCGTAGAGGCGGGCCACTTCCTCCTTCCAGAAGTCCAGCTGCCGGCGCGCTTCGTCCTTCGGGAGCTCGGCGGAGTCCACGATGTCGTCGATGAGCCGGCAGTAGGAGTAGACCGCGGAGAGCGCCTCGCGCTTGGCCCGGGACATGAACAAGAACCCCAGGAAGAAGTTGGAGCCGCGTTCCTCGCTCATGGCTAGGGCTTGAGGACGGTCCTCAGGGTCAAGGGCAGCCAGTCCCAGCGCGAGAGCAGGGGCCGATGCGTGATCGTGTCGAAGCCCCGCTTGCGGATGCGGCGCAGGGTCTCGCGCCCTCCGTACCAGGCCAGGCGCACCTGCCAGGCCAGCAGCCGCGGCAGCTTCTCCGGCAGGGGCCGGGCCTGCTCGAAGAGCGCGCGCGTGCGGTTGATCTCGAACTTCATCAGCTCCCGGAACTTCTCGTTGCACACGCCCATGCGCAGGTCCGCCTCGGTGTAGCCGAAGGCTTGGAAATCCTCCTCGGGGATGTAGACGCGGTCGCGCTTGAGGTCCAGCGACAGGTCGCGCCAGAAGCGCGTCATGAGCAGGCCCGAACAGAGCGCATCGGAGTAGCGCAGCACCGACGCCTCGCGGTAGCCATGCATCATGAACAGAAGGCGCCCCAGAGGGTCGGCGGCGCGGCGGCAGAGCCCCAGCAGCTCGTCGTAGGTCCGGTAACGGTTCTGCGCCTCGTCCTGCAGGCAGCCCGAGACGATGTCAGCGCAGAGGGAGGCGGGCAAGGAGAACTCCTGGAGCGTGCGCCCCAGGGCCGCGAAGGCCGGATGCTCCGGCGGGCGGCGGCCCAACTCCTGGAGCTGGCGGCGCCAGTCCTCCAGGCGCTGGCGGCGCGCGCCCTCGTGCGCGGGGTCTTCCACCATGTCCCGGGCGATGCGGGCGAAGGCATAGAGGGCCGCGATGTGCGGCCGCAGGCGCCGGGAGGCGAAGCGCAGCACCAGGTCGAAGCCGCGGCGTTCGCAGGCCAAACGCAGGCAGAAGGCCTGGGCTTCGCCCAGGTCGGCAGGATCGGCCAGCCGCGCCGCGTAGGCGTCGAGGGCGTTCATTTCTTCCCCACCCCGATGCGGGTGCGGCGGTCGCCCTTGAGGCGCGGCAGCGGCCGGCGCGGCGCGTCCGTCCATTCGAACTCGTAGTCGCCGCAGCGCACCAGGTCGCCGTCCTGGATGCCGGCGTGCTTGAGCGCGCGGTCCACGCCGATGCGCTTCAGGGCCGTCTGGAACCGCTCCACCGCCTCGGGCAAAGACGGGTCCAGCATGGCCGCGGCGCGGTTGACGAAGCGGCCCTCGAGGACGAAGCGGCCTCCGCCCAAAGGCCGTATCCGGAAGCCCGTATCCATGCGCAGGGCGCGGCCCTCGGCCGAGGCGCCGGGGAAGCGCACGGGCCCGGGGGGGAGGCGGGAGAGCTCCTGGATGACGCGGTCCAGCAGCGGCCCCACGCCCTCGCCGGTCGCGGCCGATATGCCGAAGGTGCGGCGCGGGTAGCGCGCCTTGATCGCGCGCAGCACCTCCCGTCCGCCGGGCAGGTCGATCTTGTTGACCGCGATGATGCGCGGCTTGGCCGCGAGCTTGGGCGAGAAGGCCTTGAGCTCGGCCTCGATATCCTTGATGCCGGGCTGGGGGGCCCGGCCGCCGAAGCCCGCCGGGTCGACGAGGTGCACCAGGACGCGGGTGCGCTCGATGTGGCGCAGGAAGGAGATGCCCAGGCCTTTGCCCTGGTGCGCGCCCGCGATGAGGCCCGGGATGTCGGCGGCCACGAAGCTGTTGTCCTTGTGCGCGACCACGCCCAGGTTCGGGGTCAGAGTAGTGAACGGATAGTCCGCCACCTTGGGCCGGGCGTTGGAGATGCGCGCCAGGAGGCTCGACTTGCCCGCGTTGGGAAAGCCCGCCAGGCCCACGTCGGCCAGGAGCTTGAGCTCGATGACGAGCTCCGTCTTCTCGCCCGGCGCGCCGCGTTCGCAGAGGCGGGGGGTGATCACCCGCCGGCTCCGGAAGGAGAGGTTGCCGCGCCCGCCCCGGCCGCCCTCTGCGGCCAGGAACCTCTGGCCGGGCTCCGCGAGGTCGGCCAGCAGGACCCCGTCTCGGTAGAGCACGCTGCCCGCGGGGACGTAGACGACCGTGTCCGCCGCGGACTCTCCGGTCTTGCCCTTGCCCTTGCCGGGCATGCCGTCGCAGCCGCGCAGATGCGGCTTGCGCGCGAGCTCCAGCAAGGTGGTCAGCTGGGGGGAGGCCTCCAGGAAGACGGAGCCGCCGCGGCCGCCGTCGCCGCCGTCGGGCCCGCCGAACTCGATGAACTTCTCGCGGTGGAAGGAGAGGCAGCCGTTGCCGCCGTTGCCCGCCGTGACGAAAAGGCGGACCTTGTCTATGAACTCCACAGCGGAACCGGCCGGAAGGGTCCGGGCCCGGTCAGGCGGCCACGGGCAAGATGCTGACGCGCTTCTTGTCCTTGTGCGCCCACTGGAAGGCGACCACGCCGTTCGCCTTGGCGAAGAGCGTGTCGTCCTTGCCGCGGCCCACGTTGAGGCCGGGCAGGAACTTGGTGCCGCGCTGGCGCACGATGACCGCGCCTGCGAGCACACGCTGGCCGCCGTAGCGCTTCACGCCGAGGCGTTGTCCGTTGCTGTCGCGTCCGTTGCTGGAAGAGCCCTGCGCTTTAGTGTGTGCCATGTCAGTTTATGGAAATAGTCTTGATGCGGAGGTCGGTGTAGCTTTGGCGATGGCCCTTGGTCTTGCGATAGGCCTTCTTCATCCGTCTCTTGAAGACGATGATCTTGGGGCCGCGGAGCTGCTTGACCACCTCGGCCGTGACCTGCGCCGTGCGGGAGCTCGCCGCCTCCTTGCCTTCGGGAGCGTCGCCCACGGCCCACAGGGCCTTGAGGGTCAGCTCCTTGCCGGGTTCCAGTTCGAGCTTCTCCACGCGGATGGTCTCGCCGGGGGATACCCAGAATTGTCTGCCGCCCGTCTCTATGATCGCGTACATAAGACAGTCATGATATCAAAAATCGGCCTCTCGTGCAAGAAATAGACTTGTCTCACGCAAGATGAGCCTGAACTAATGCTGTTTCTCACGCAAGATGAGCCTGGGATGGGCTCGTTGAGCAGCCGGGACGGCATGGTAGCATGGGTCCATGACAGTGACCATGGACGACACGCAGATCTCGAC
>JAPLKL010000059.1 GCA_026388095.1 Elusimicrobiota bacterium
AGCGCAGGCCGGCAAACACGAGGTCCGCCCCAGATGCATTTCCGCCGGCCTTCGGCCGTCGGTTCCGCGCGACTCTGCGAGTCGCGCGGCCGGTTTATGAACCCAAGCCCATGCGGCCGGGACTTTTTACGAGAGGCTCAAGTATTGTGTCCCCGAACGCACCGGTCAGTTGGCGGCGCGGAAGCTGAGAACGTCGCCGTCTTCGACAATGTAGTCTTTGCCCTTGAGCGAGAACTTGCCCGCTTCCTTGACCTTGGCCTCGGAGCCCAGCTCCATGAGGTCCTTGTACTTCATGTGCTCGGCGCGGATGAAGCCGCGCTCCAGGTCGGTGTGGATGGCGCGGGCCGCCTGGGGCGCGGTGGAGCCCTTGCGCACGGTCCAGGCGCGCACCTCGTCGGTGCCGCTGGTGTAGTAGGACATCAGGCCCAAAGCCTCGTAGATGCCGCGCGTGAGCACCGCCACGGCCGGCTCGGTGATCCCCATGCCGGAGAGGAACTCCTCGCGCTCCTTGGGGTCGGACATGGCCGCGATCTCGGCCTCGAGCTTCACGTCGAAGAACGAGAGGCTCATGCGCGAGCCGAACTCCTTTTCCAAGGCCGCGCGCAGGGCCGGGTCCTGGGACTCCTGGCTCATGTTGACCACGGCCGCGATGGCCTTGTCGGTGAGGAACTGGTAGTTGAACAGCACCGCCTTCTCCGGCTCGGTCAAGCCCATATTGCGCACGGTCTTGCCCGTCTCCAGGCCGGCGATGACCTTCTGCACCGCGGCCAGCTCGCGCACCTTCTCGGGCGTGCTCTTGGCGCGCATCTCCTGGCCCAGCTTGTCCTTGCGCCGCTCCATGAGGAAGAGGTCCGCGAAGACCAGCTCGGAGAGGAAGGTGTCCAGGTCGCGCCGGGCGTCCACCGTGCCCGCGGGATGGAACACCGACGGGTCCGGGAAAGCGCGGACCACGACCACGATGCCGTCGAGGTTGCGCACGTCGTCGAGCCACACGGCCTTGCCCTCGGACTTCTCCACGTCGGGCAGGAGCAGCAGGTCCATGCGCGCGTAGGTGGTCTTCTCCGGCTTGTACAGGGCGGAGAGGGCGTCGACGCGCGGGTCGCGGACCGGGAACACCCCCGGCACGCCCTTGGCCGGAACGGCTGCGACCTCGGTCCCGGTCAGCAGCTTGAACAGAGTCTTCTTGCCCGCGCCCTGCAGGCCCAGCAAAGCGATCTTCATGTGGTTCTCCTCACGGCCGGCGGGCTATGATATCAAATCGCCCCGGGAGCCTGGGCCGCGGCCAGGGCCTCGGGCTCCGGCGGAGTCTCGCCCCGCCCCAGGGCCGCGGCGCGGCCGCGCCAGACCCAGAGCAAAGCCACGGCCACGGAGCACAGTCCCAGGCACAGGCCGATCCAGAGCCCGAGGGCTCCCCGGCCCGCGGCGAAGGCGAGATAGACCCCCACGGGCAGGCCCACGGCCCAGTAGCCGACCGCGTTGGCCAGCATGGGCACGCGCGTCTCTCCCAGACCGCGCAGAGCCCCGGTCATGACCACCTGCGTGGCGTCGAAGACCTGGAAGAAGCCCGCCACGACCAGGAGCTTGACCCCCAGGTCGAGCACGGCCGCGTCCGTGGTGTAGAGGCCCAGGATGGCGCGGGGCAGGAAGATGTAGGCCAGGCAGGTGAGGCTCATGAAGGCGACGCCCATGGCCAGGGCGGCCCAGCCGGAGCGCGCGGCGCGGTCGGGCCGATGGTGGCCGATGCCCTGGCCCACGCGCACCGCGGCCGCGTGCGAGACGCCCAGCGGCACCATGAAGGAGAGCCCGGCCAGGTTCAAGACGATCTGGTGCGCGGCCGAGGCCACGGCGCCCATGCGGCCGCAGAGCAGGCTGGTGAGGCTGAAGGCTCCGCTCTCCGCCACCATCTGCCCGGCCGCGGGCACGCCCAGGCGCACGAGCTCCCACAGCATCGCGGGCTTGAGCCCGCTCCAGCGCCAGCCGCTGGCGCGCACCTGCCATGCCGCGGCCGCGGCCACCACCACGAGCATGACGCCGTAGCCGCCGAGCGCGGCCCAGGCCGCTCCGGAGACGCCCAGCGCCGGCAAGCCGAAGTGCCCGAACATGAGCGCGTAGTCCAAGACCGCTCCCACGACGTCGGCGGCGAGCACCGCTGCCAGCTGGGGCATGGTGACGCTCAAGGTCTGCAGGTACTGGCGGCAGGCGGTGAAGAGCAGGGCCGGGAAGAGCCCCCAGCGCAGGATCTTCAGATACGCGGCCGTGGTCGCGGCCAGGCTCGGCTCGATGCCGACCCAGGCCAGGAACCGGCCCGAGGCGCTCAAGGCCGCGAACACGGGCACCGCGGCCGCCAGAGCCACGACCAAGGCGTGCACCAAGACCTCGGCGCATTCGTCGCGCCGGCCCGCGCCGAAGGCCCGGGCCGAGAGCGGGTCGATGCCCAGCAGGATGCCGAAGGCCGTGATGAGGATCATGAAGTAGGTGGAGCCGGCCAGGCCCACGGTGGCGATGGCCTGCGCGCCGAGGTGCCCGGCGAAGAGCGTGGCCACGGTCCCCTGCAGGATCAGGCCGGTCTGCAGGGCCGCGATGGGCGCGGCCAGGGCGAAGACGGAGCGCAGCTCCTCGCCGGCGAAGTGGCGGCGCATGGCTCAGAGCAGACCCGGCGCCAGCGGCGGCCTGCGGCGGGCGGCCTCGTCGGCCGGGTCGACGCGGAAGACCCGCGCGCGGCCGTCCTGAACGCGGAAGTGGGCGTCGTAGTGCAGGATGAAGAAGGCGAGCTCCTTGTCGGGCCGCAGTTGGGCGCGGTCGCGCGGGTTGCGCGGGTCGTGGCTCAGGCTGTCCTCGATGAGCCGCTTGACCTTGGCCCGGTCGCGGCGCGGGACGACCTGGGCCAGGTCAGCCAAGGCGGACTTGGAGAACTCCACCTTGAGCCTGGGCGCGCGGCAGCGGTCCACCCAGCCGATGCGGGGGCGGGCCGGCCGGTCGCAGGCGGTGATGTAGGGCTTGATGTCCAGGACCGGCGTGCCGTTGACCAGGTCCATGCCCTCCAGGTAGAGCGTGTCGCCTTCCACGGCCTTGAGGCGCGCCAAGGTCAGGCCGATGGCGCTGGGCCGGTGCGGGGAGCGGGACGCGAAGACCCCGATGGTGCCGCCCCGCATTCGCGGCGGGTGGATCTTGGAGCAAAAGCCCTTATTGGTGTTGAGGTGGAACTGGAAGATGAGCCAGACGTGGCTGAACTCGGAAAGCCCGACCAAGGACTGCTCCGGGATGAACTCGGGCAGCACGCGCAGGCGCGCGGGGGCCCGGGGCACCAAGGCCCCCTGGCGCGGGGTGCCGAATTTCTCCCGGAAGCAGGACTCGATGAAGCCGATGGGGCGCAGCATAAGACAGATATGTTATCAGATTGCCGGTGAGCGGCCAGCCGCCCAGGCGGACAACGGCTCAGCGCCGACCGGGGTGTCGGCGCTGGGGTCCCGGTCGCGCCTAAGGCGCGGCCGGGACCTTCAGGACGAGCCGAAGAAAGACGCGCGCCGGGCCGTCATCTGGCGCCTCCTCCCGGCAGACGGCCGAACAAGTCCTGCACCGCCTTGCGGATGGACGCGTCGAGCTCGGCCGGGATCGGGACGGACGCGAGCGTCCGCCGCAGCGCGCCGGGCTCCCCCGCGTCGAGGCTGGCGGCCCTGTAGGGGCCGGACGCCTCGTCCGTGGACCTGACGAAGGTCACGACGGCCTCGGCTCCTGGCGCGGGCAGGGAC
>JAPLKL010000060.1 GCA_026388095.1 Elusimicrobiota bacterium
CGCACGAAGAGAGAGTATTGGGCCGAAGTCTCAGTGATCTGGATGGCGACCTGAAATGCTAATTATATTTATGAAATAACGATAAATTTAGAAATACCTCCAGCGCTGGAGGTGGAGGGGCTAGAAGTGATGGGAAAATATGAAAAATTGGCACATCAAGTCGCCGTCTTTCGTCATAGCACAAAAACTGCGTGCCGCTAAGTGACCGGCATTGGGCCTAGACCCGGGCGTCCTCAGTCTTCCGGCACGCTGTCGATGTGCTCGAGCTTGTCCGCCTGGAAGCGGCGGGCGGCCAGCCAGTACACCGGCGCGGCCAGCGTGAAGAGCACGGCTAGGGCCAAGAAGCCGCCCATGGTCCCCAGCGCGTCCCACGCGAAGCCCGAAAGGAGCAGGGCCACCATGCCCACGGCGCGGGCGAAGGCGTAGACGAAGCCGTTCACCGCTCCCAGGTCCCGCTCCGGCACGGTGGACTGCAGGTAGGAGATCGTCCCCAGCTCGTTGCCGATCATGGCCGCAGCCAGCAGGAAAGAGATCGGCACGGCCACCAAGGCGGTGGGGAACAGCCACCAAGCCCATACGGCCAAAGAGGCGACCCCGGCCAGGCGCATCCAGTTGGAGAGCCGGCTCTGCGGCCCCCGGCGCTCCAGGTAGAAAGCGCCGGCCAACTCGCCCACGTTCCAGGCGCCCAGCATGACCGCGGCCATGGCCGGGTTGTGCAGGACCTGCGAGGCGTAGATCACCGCGACCAAGGTGTGGAAGATCTTGTGCAGAGCGTTGAGGGGGATGTTGACCAGGACGATGGTGCGCAGCTTCTTCTCGGAGACCACGTACTTGGTGCCCCGGACCATATCGGCCCACCAGCCCTTGAGCGAGGCCTTGAGGCCGCCGGAGGATCCGCCGGGGGCGGGAGCCGCGGCGGCCGCGGGCGACTGGCTTTGGCGCAGCAGGCGCAGGGCGGTCAGGGCCGCGAGCAGGCAGAAGGCCGGATGCATCCAGATCGTGGCCATGGCGCCGACGCTGTGCACGAACCAGCCCGCGCCGAACACTCCGGCCGTCGCCGCGATCTCGCGCCAGACGTAGAGGCTGCCGTTGTGCTTGCGCAGGAGGCCCTCGTGGTGGCCCACGATCTGCGGCATGGCCGCGCGCCGGGCCACCTCGAAGAGCTCGGAGGCGACGCCGTTGATCATGAAGAGCCCGTAGATGATGGGCATGGCCAAGGACCCGCCGGAGAGGATGGCCAGCGGCACTCCGACGATGGCCGCGGCCTGCACGAAGCCGTTGACGACCAAGGCGCGCCGCGCGCCCATGCGATCCACCAAGGCTCCGCCGATGAGGCCGCCGAAGATGCTGGCCGCCTCGGCCGCCAGGTAAAGGGTGGAGACCGCCATGGCGGCGTGGAGCGTGTTGAGCAGGAGCAGCGGCACGGCCAGGTTGAGCGCCTCTATGCCGACCTTGACCGCGGCCACGGCGCTCGCGTAGGAGTGGAACTTGCTCTTCTGGTCGGCGTCGAGCTCCGGCACGGGCAGCGGAGCCTGTTGCGCCGCGGCGCGGTCCTGGGCCGGCTTGAGCGCGGCCCGAGGGCCAGCGGCGGCCGGCTCAGAAGAGGGAGAGGTGTCGGCGTTTACTTCGGCGGGGGCGGCCCGGCGGCCCAGGCCGGCCTCGAGTATGCGCTGCAACTCGGCCCCGCCGCGGCGCAGATCGGCGGCGGAAGCCTTGCGGTCCGCCACGGCTTCCAGGACCGGAGCCGATTCAGCGGCGATGCCGCTGACCTTGGTGGGCGTCTGAGAAGGGGCCTGGGGAGCGGTGGCGGCCGCTGGCGCGGCCGGCCCAGCGGCGGGGACCGAGACGGAGATGGTCTGGACGGCGGCGGACGTGAGGACGCCGCTGCCAACGTCCTTGACCTGCGGGACCGCGTCCGCGGAGCGGCCGCCCAGGTCGAGGCTGATCCCGGAAGAGAGCGCGTTGAGGCCGCTGTTCAGGGCGGAGGGAACGACGGCGATGCGTCCGGCCGGGAGGGACTGGGTGGCCGCCGAGACGGCGGTCTTGGCGACGGCGGCCCAGGCCTGCGGCCCGGGGGCGAGCAGCCCCAAGAGGGCGGCCAACGAGGCGGACAGGGCCTGGCGCGCGCGCATACGGACAATTTAGCGAAAAAAGGAGGTTCCGTCAGGGGACCTTCGGGGCAATGGCGGGGCGGCTATGGGCCTAGGGCGCCTAGGCCCATAGCCGGCTCTTCCCGCAGGCAGTCCTAGTCGCCTTGGCTCGCCACCTCGTTGGGCGTGATGGCGTTGCGGCCGGAGGCGCCGCCCGCGGACGGAAGCCTGTCCGCGCGCCCGACGTGGATGCCCGGGAACGGGTTGAGGGTCACCGTTTGCTGCGGGTCTTGGACGATGGCGTAGCCGGGGTCGTTGTTGGCCCAGCGGGCGTCGTTGGTCGGCGTCGCCTTGTAGCCGAGGCCCTCGGTGCGGATCAGGGCGCCCGGCGTGTAATCGTAGGGCGGGATATAGGCCGGCGCCTCGGCGGGAGGCTGCGGGTCGTCGGCGCGGCGCGCTCCGAAGGAGCCTCTGCCCCGCAGGTTGGACTTGTAGGACCCGACCGACCAGCTGCGGCCGCTCCGGGCGCGCGACGCCTCAAAGCGGGAGGTCACGCCGGAGAAGGTCACGCCGGAGGGGGCTATGACGGAACCCTGGATGGCAGTGGCGCGCCCGGCCTGCGAGACCGTGACGGGATGGGAGGTGAGGACGGAGTTGGATCGGACTACGGGCGCCAGGTGCGTGACGACGGTGCGGGGGGCGGCGGACGACCCGCGGAAGGTCGCACGCGCCGGCGCACCTCCGCGACGGCCCGACTGAGCCAGCAGGGCGGACGGCAAGATGAGGATGGCCACGATCAATGTCCGGTTTCGCATAAGGCCTCCCGCGTCTATATCACTGTAGCTCGCGACCGTGAAAACCCTGTTACAGGCTGTTAAATTATCGGTAAAGATGGCCAGGAGCGGCCGCCAAAAAATGTATGATGTACTGCACTTGACATAGCAACAGCCGCCGAGCCATACTAGTGGTCGGAAGGGGGCTCGGCATCCTCGCGCTTCGCATTTAGGAGATAATATCCATGTCGAACCGGTTCACGGAAAGGGCGCAGCGGGTCATCCTCATCGCTCAAGAGGAGGCCAAGCGGCTCAACCACGATTATGTCGGCACCGAGCATATCCTGCTGGGTTTGATCGCTTTGGGCGAAGGCGTCGCCGCCCAGGTCCTGGCCAACCTCGGGGTGGACCTGCGCCGCGTGCGCTCCGAGATCGAGAAGATCGTGGGCACGGGCGACAACGTCATGCTCCTAGGCGAGATCCCCTTCACCCCGCGGGCCAAGAAGGTCCTCGAATACGCGGTGGAGGAGGCCCAGCATATGGGCCACTCCTACGTGGGCACCGAGCACCTCCTGCTCGGCCTCATCCGCGAGGAGGAGGGCGTGGCCGCGCGGGTCCTGGAGAACCTCGGACTGCGCCTGGAAGTGGTGCGTGAGGAGGTCCTCAACCTCTTGGGCGAGGGCCAGTCCCAGCAGCAGCAGGGCGGCGGCGCCGGCGGCCAGCCCCAGACCCCCACGCGGACCAAGTCCAAGACCCCCACCTTGGACGAGTTCGGTCGCGACCTGACCGTCATGGCCCGCGAGGGCAAGCTGGACCCGGTCATCGGACGCATGGACGAGATCGAGCGCATGATCCAGATCCTGGCCCGCCGCCAGAAGAACAACCCGGTCCTCATCGGCGACCCGGGTGTGGGCAAGACCGCCATCGTCGAGGGCCTGGCCCAGAAGATCGCTTTGGGCGACGTGCCCGAGATCCTCAACAACAAGCGGGTCCTCTCTTTGGACCTGGCGTTGGTCGTGGCCGGAACCAAGTACCGCGGCGAGTTCGAGCAGCGCCTCAAGAACATCATCGAAGAGATCCGCCGGGCCAAAGGGCAGATCATCCTCTTCGTCGATGAGCTGCACACCGTGATCGGCGCCGGGGCGGCCGAGGGCGCCATCGACGCCTCCAACATGATCAAGCCGGCCCTCTCGCGCGGGGAGCTGCAGTGCATCGGCGCGACCACCTTGGACGAATACCGCAAGTACATCGAGCACGACGCCGCCCTGGAGCGGCGCTTCCAGCCCGTCATCGTCGATCCCCCGTCGGTGGAGGAGACCATCGCGATCCTGAAGGGCCTCAAGGAGAAGTACGAGGCCCATCACAAGGTGAAGTACGAGGACGCGGCCCTGGCCGCCGCGGCCAACCTGGCCGACCGCTACATCTCGGAGCGCTTCCTGCCGGACAAGGCCATCGACCTCATCGACGAGGCCGGCTCCCGGGCGCGCCTGCAGACCACCCAGACCCCGCCTCAGTTCAAGGACAAGGAGGCGGAGATCGAGAAGGTGGTCAAGGAGAAGTCCTCCGCCATCTCCGGCCAGGAGTACGAGAAGGCCGCCCGCCTGCGCGACAAGGAGAAGGAACTGCGCAAGGCCATGGAAGAGCTCAAGAAGAAGTGGCGGGAGAAGCGCGACCAGTCCACCCCCGCGATCACCGCGGAGGATGTGGCGTACGTGGTCTCCAAGTGGACGGGCGTCCCCGTCACCAGCCTCACCGAGTCCGAGACGGAGAAGCTGGTGCACATGGAAGAGGTCATTCACAAGCGCATCATCGGCCAGCACGAAGCGATCAAGGTCATCTCCCAGGCCATCCGGCGCTCCCGCGCGGGCTTGAAGGAGCCCAAGAAGCCCATCGGCAGTTTCCTGTTCCTGGGTCCCACGGGCGTGGGCAAGACGGAGTTGGCCCGGGCCCTGGCCGAGTTCCTCTTCAACAACGACGAAGCCATCGTGCGCGTCGACATGTCCGAGTACATGGAGAAGTTCGCGGTGTCTCGGCTCATCGGCGCGCCCCCCGGCTATGTCGGCTATGAAGAGGGCGGCCAGCTCACCGAGGCCGTGCGCCGCAAGCCCTACTCCGTGGTGCTGCTCGACGAGATCGAGAAGGCCCACCCCGACGTCTTCAATATCCTGCTGCAGGTCATGGACGACGGCATCCTCAACGACAACCTCGGCCATAAGGTGAGCTTCAAGAACACCGTGGTCATCATGACCTCCAACGTGGGCGCGCGCCTCATCTCCCGGGGCAAGTCCCTGGGCTTCATGGCTCCGGACGAGAAGCAGGACGAGCGCGACTACAAGAAGATGAAGGAGACCGTGATGGAGGAGGTCAAGCGCGTCTTCAACCCCGAGTTCATCAACCGCATCAACGAGATCATCGTCTTCCACTCCCTCAACGAGGACGAGATGCGCCAGATCCTCAAGCTCATGCTCGCGCGGGTGCGGGCCAAGATCGAGGTGCAGGGCTACAAGATCGAGTTCTCCGAGGCTGCGGAGGGTCTTCTCCTCAAGACCGGATTCGACGCCAACTACGGGGCCCGGCCCCTGCAGCGCACCATCCAGCGCATGGTGGAAGACCCTCTCTCCGAGGACATCCTCTTGAAGAGATTCGCGAGCGGCGGGACCATCGCTGTCGATTTGGACCCCGGAGGGGAGAAGCTTTCCTTCGCCGCCCCACCCGCTCCGGTCAACCCGACCCCTTCCTGACTCCGGAGGCGCATGACCCGTCGCGAAGACGGCACGCCGTCGGCGGCGGTCGCCGCCGCGAGCCGGATGTGCCAGCGCATCCCGCCGCGCGCGCGCGCGCGCCTGCAGCGGCTCGACCTCATGCTGGTCGCGGCCATGCTGGTGGTCACGGGTTCCTACGCCCTGGGCTACCGCCTGGACTGGCGCCAGGAGCAGGGCCTCAGCCTCGGCGCGGCCACCGAGCCCGAGGAGGAGTCCCTGGGGGCCGAGGTGCCGGCTCCGGCCGCCACAGCTCCGCCCATGACGGCCGACGCATCTCCTGAGGGCCGTCAGGGCGGCAGCGTCGTCCCCATGCCGCCGGCTGCGGGGCCCACCCCGACTCTGGCTCCCGCGCCGGCCCCGGCCCCGACCGCGATCGCGCCGGCCGTGGCCCCGGCCTGGAGCCAGAACACCGAGCAGTCCGCGTGGGACGGGATGACCGCGGAACTGGGCCGCGTCGCGGCCCGGCATCCCGGCCGGGTCTCCATCGTGCTCCAGGATCTGCGCACCCGGCGCGTCTGGTCCTACCATCCCGATGACCTGTTCCCTTCGGCGAGCCTCATCAAGGTGCCGGTCATGATCTCGGTCTTCTACAAGATCTCGGCGGGCGAGCTCTCGCTCAAGGAACGCCTCATGCTGCGCCGGCCGACACGGGTGGGCGGCTCCGGGAGCCTGAAGTGGCGGCCCGACGGCACCCGCCTGACCGTGGAGGAGCTCCTCATCCACATGATCAACGAGTCGGACAACACGGCCACCGCCATGCTCATCGACGCC